>DATERS010000170.1:0-10971 GCA_035271365.1 Thiopseudomonas sp. | reverse complement strand
ATCGGTTCCGGTTGAAGCGCTCCATTGCCAGCCGCCGTTATTCGCCGCTAAGCAGCCATCAACCAAGTGCTGCATAAAAAAGCGTTCGCCTTCGCGCCAATCAATCAATAAGTTCTTGGTCAGAAACATCGCTACGATCATACGCAAGCGGTTGTGCATCCAGCCGGTGGCTAAAAGCTGGCGCATCGCTGCATCAATAATGGGGAAACCGGTGCGGCCTTGTTGCCATGCCAGTAAATCTTTGGGTGCATTACGCCAGGCTAAGGCTTCAGTTTCTGGCTTAAAGGCGCGGTGACGCGACACTTTTGGATAGCCGACTAAAATATGCGTATAAAACTCACGCCAGAGTAATTCATTGATCCAAGTAATTACACTAGGCTTGCCTGAATCAAACTCGCCCTGATTGGCTGCCAGTGCTGCGTGCAGGCATTGGCGGACCGATATCACCCCAGCCACTAGGTAGGCCGACAACTGGCTGGTACCGGGCTTAGCAGGGAAGTCGCGCTGATCTAAGTAATCATCAATGGATTCGGCAGCAAAGGTACTTAAGCGTTGTTGCGCAGCTTGTTCGCCAGCAGGCCAGAGTGCTTGTTGCTCGGCATCGATTGCTGCAAAGCCGGCTATATGGTCTGGTATTGCATCGCTGGTCATCGCAAGTGCTGTTTGCGCTTGAGGCGTTGCAACACGCTCGGGTACATAATCGTATAAATGTTGGTAGCAGACTTTTTTAAACTGGCTAAACACCTTGAAATAAGTGCCGGTTTGCGTCAGTACGCTACCGGGTTTAAAAAGTACTTGATCAAGGTGGCTGTGAAATAAAACACCTTGATCCACTAGCTCTGTACCCACGGCGATATCACGCTGGCTTTCATGGATACCGTACTCGGTATTGACGTGCACAGCGCTGATATCCAGTTCCTGACACAACTGCGTTAATACCTCAGGCGCTTGCTGCCACTGCTCAGCGGTGCGAATCAGCATAGGCACATTCAGCGTCGCTAAGCTGTGCTGCAGTTCACGTAAATTACGTAACCAAAAGTCCATCTTGCAAGCGGCATCATCATGTTCTTGCCATTGCGCAGGGCTGAGTAAAACAACAGCCATAGTGGGGCCTGCTTGTAATGCGGCGTGCAGCGCAGTGTTGTCATGAATGCGAAGATCGTTACGAAACCAAATAAGTTGCTGCATGCAGGCGTCCTGGGTGATTATGGATAATATTTAGCTATTAAAAACTGCAGTGATCTAGGTAAAGTGTTGCTGCTTTAAGGTTAGTTATCACTGATTTTTATCGAACAGAGTTGAGTGGCTGGTGCTAGTTCACGCCTTATATAATCCTATGCTGTTAAGGCGTGAACCGAGAGTTTTGATTCGGCACTGACTGATTTATATGGCATTACGCAGGCTGAGATTTTCAGGGTGTGGCTGCAGATACACTTGTTCAGCAATATAAGGGTCAGGGTGGCGGTTGAAATGGTGCTTAAGCAATGTCAAAGGCACAATCAAGGGCACGATACTGTCGCGATACTGGCTGATTAATGCTTGAAGCTCGCGTTTTTCATCAGCATCCAGTGAGTCTTTTATATAGCCGCTGATATGTTGCAGCACATTGGTATGTGTACCGCGGTTAGCGATTTTTTTCAGAGCGGACATAAATAGGCTGAAATAGTTTTCCGCTAGAACATCGAACTGCTCTTGCTGACTGTTAGCCAGCATGCGACCTAGAGCGGTACAGTCGGATGGACTGTTAGCCATCAATTGGTATTTATAGCGCGCATGAAACTCATAGAGTTTTTTCAGAGTCAGGCCGCTGCTTAACAGTTCACGCCATTGCGCATAAGCAAACACGCGGGTGATAAAGTTTTCCCGTAGCACAGGATCATTCAGGCGACCATCTTCTTCAACCGGTAAGTTGGGTTGCGCTTGCATCAATGCTGCAGCAAATAAGCCGACACCATCATGCTCAGCTGTGTGCCCACTGTCTTGATAAACCTTAACCCGCTGCATACCGCAAGATGGCGATTTCTGCATCAAAATATAACCGCAGATATCAGTCAGTTCGGCTGCTTTACGTTGACCGTATTCGGTCAAGGCAGCGCTGACATCCATAGAGGGATTGACTGTGCCTACTGCGCGTGGTTGTTGTGTATTACCCACTAAGCGGATTGGCTCACGCGGTGTGCCCAAGCCAATAGCTTGTTCTGGGCAGAGTGGGACATAGTCGAAATACTGACTCAGGACATCTTTGCACAGATGCGATTGCTTGTGACCGCCATTGAAACGCACAGGTTCACCGAGCAAGCATGAGCTGATACCCACTTTGATTGATGTATTTGCAGTTGTCATGGCTAAGCTTTACCGATTGCAGAATAGTCCTACAAGAATATAGAGAAAGCTGTACAAGTCAAATTCTTTGTATAGGTTTTGTCTAGGGGTGGCTTGGGTTGGTGTAAGTCGTGATGGGGAGTGTTTCAGTCAGCGCGGAGGGAGTACGCAAGGGTTGAGTTAAAATAGGTGTTTGGCAGGCCAATATAATATCCGCTCTACGCTTGAGTCCAGCGTAGAGCGGATGTCTACAATCTAGCCGTAATTATTCAGGCTGAGTTGCTTCGTGCAGCTTAGCTTTGGCTGCATCGACAGCGTCTTTGCTGTCATTTTTGAGGTTTTCAGCAACTTCTTTAGCGTTGTCTTTTGCTTCTTTAAGGCTTTCTTTCGCGTCTTCAACTGCTTCAGCTAAATCATCTTTAGCTTCTTGAGTTGTTTCAGCAGCTGAATCAGCGGCTTCGTCAGCTGCGTTTTGAGCGCTTTCAACAGCATCTTCTGCTGCGTCTACAGCTTGAGCAGCAGCATCATTAGCGGCTTCAATCACTTCTTCGCTAGTCGGTGCATCATCAGTCAGTTGTTCAACTTTCTGCTCAACAGCTTCTTTGGTTTCTTGGGCGGCTTCTTGCACAGATTGAGCGGCGTCAGATAAAGATTCTTTCGCGGCGTCGAGTTTATCTTGTGGCTCACTATCACAAGCAGTCAAACCCAAGGTAGCAGCAAGTAGAAGGGCAGTAACGAAAGGTTTTTGCATCATCAATCTCCATTTTAGTATTTTATTCAGTTGTATTTATAAATAAATACTCATTGCATTATTGCACATCTCTAGTGCCATGGTTTAAGACATATGCACAGCAGAATATGACCTTATTAGACCTGGATGGTTCAGTAGTTCTAAGTCAGCTTTAAAAGCTTTATGTGTGGTTTGAAGGGCTTGTTTTTGTTATGCCGGCTTCTTTTAAATAGAGAGAGTTTTGTTTTGAAAAAAGTTAGTAGTTGTTTTTTGACTAATGAACCCCATATTCACTACATCGCCCGCCCAGTGTGGCTTGTTTAAGTAACTATGGAGTTAATACAGATGGCTGTTGAAGCACAAAAAGAAACATTAGGTTTCCAGACCGAAGTCAAACAACTGCTACATTTGATGATTCACTCGTTGTACTCAAATAAAGAAATCTTTCTACGAGAGTTGATTTCCAACGCCTCGGACGCGGCAGATAAATTGCGTTTTGAAGCGCTGTCTGCTCCTGAGTTATTAGAGAACGATTCTGAGCTAAAAATTCGCATCAGCTTTGATAAAGAAGCCAATACGCTCACCATTGAAGACAATGCTATTGGTATGAGTCGTGATGACGTGATTAATCATCTAGGTACCATTGCTAAATCAGGCACTGCCGAGTTTTTTAAGAATCTGTCCGGTGATGCCAAGAAAGACTCACAGTTGATTGGTCAGTTTGGTGTGGGCTTTTATTCTGCATTTATTGTTGCTGATAAAGTTGAAGTCTTTACTCGTCGTGCTGGTTTAGCCGCCTCAGAAGGTGTGCTCTGGAGTTCAGAAGGTGAGGGCGAGTTTGACTTGTCTAACATCGAGAAAGCTGAGCGCGGTAGCCGTATTGTGCTGCACTTAAAGAAAGCAGAAAGTGAATTTGCTGATGGTTTTCGTTTACGTAATGTCATTAAAAAGTATTCTGACCACGTTGCACTGCCGATTGAGTTACCTAAAGAAGAAACAGGTGGCGAAGCGGATGCACCGGTGAACACTGAATGGGAAGTGGTCAACCGTGCCAGCGCACTGTGGACACGCCCACGTACTGATATTAAAGATGAAGAGTATCAAGAGTTCTATAAGCATGTGTCGCATGACTTTGAAGATGCTTTGAGCTGGAGCCACAACAAAGTTGAAGGCAAACTTGAGTACACTTCACTGTTGTATGTACCGACTCGTGCGCCGTTTGACTTGTATCAGCGCGAAGCACCACGTGGCTTAAAACTCTATGTGCAACGTGTGTTTATTATGGATCAGGCGGATGAGTTTTTACCGCTGTACCTGCGCTTTGTAAAAGGTATTGTCGATTCCAACGATCTATCATTGAATATCTCGCGTGAGATTTTGCAGAAAGATCCAGTCATCGAAAGCATGAAATCCGCACTGACTAAACGTGTACTGGATATGCTGACTAAAATGGCGAAAAACAGCCCAGAAGATTATGCGAAATTCTGGAGCGCTTTTGGTCAGGTGCTCAAAGAAGGCCCAGCTGAAGATTTCTCTAACAAAGAGAAAATTGCCGGTCTGTTACGTTTTGCGTCAACTCACAGTGGTAATGACGAGCAAACGGTTGGCTTAGGTGACTATATTGCGCGTATGACTGAAGGTCAGGACAAAGTCTACTACTTGACTGGCGACAGCTATGCACAAGTGAAAAATAGTCCGCACCTGGAAGTGTTCCGCAAGAAAGGCATTGAGGTTCTGCTGCTAACTGATCGTATTGATGAGTGGCTGATGAGCTACTTAACTGAGTTTGACGGTAAGACCTTTGTTGATGTGGCACGCGGTGATTTAGATTTAGGCGCGTTGGATACTGAAGAAGACAAGCAAGCGCAAGACGAAGTGGCTAAGAGCAAAGAAGCACTGGTAACACGCTTGAAAACAGCGCTGGGAGATCAAGTGGCGGATGTGCGTGTATCGCATCGCTTAACCGATTCACCGGCTATTTTAGCCATTGGCGAGCAAGATTTAGGTCTGCAAATGCGTCAGATTCTAGAAGCCAGCGGGCAAAAGGTGCCTGATTCAAAGCCTGTCTTTGAGATTAACCCAGCGCACAGCTTGGTTGAAAAGCTTGATGCTGAAACCGATGATGAGCGCTTTGCTGATTTATCGCTGATCTTATTTGATCAGGCAGCATTAGCCGCCGGTGATAACTTAAAAGACCCTGCCGCTTATGTGCAGCGTTTGAATAAACTGTTGGTTGAATTAAGCCGCTAAGTTTATAGGGCTCTACAAAAAAACCGCGAATTAATCGCGGTTTTTTTGTTTCCAGTCTTAGGCCAGCATTGAGCTGTTATCCAAAGATTGAAAGATGACTTATTTGTCGAGCACAGTGACCAAGGTCGTGGCGTTGATCAAGTTGTCACCGACCGGGCAGCGCTCTTCGATCTTGTCGAGAAAGGCTTGTTTCGCTGTATCATCCAAGTCTGCATCAATCTTGACCTTGAGGCGCATTTCTTGGAAGCCGGCACGGGCTGTAGTTTCACGGCCCAATAAGCAATCTGGATCGTAATCAGCTTCCACTTCAAAGGTCATGCCGTGCAGTTTGATTTTTTCTTGCATCGCTATAATGCGACCCAAGCTACCTACGCAGCCTGCATAAGCCGCAAGAATCAACTCGGGTGGTGCTGGACCTAAATCTGCACCTCCGGCATTTTTAGGCTGGTCCATATAGACCTTATGCTCGCCGCACATAACTTCAATGGTCATGCCTGCACTCATATGACCTGTTGCGCGCAAGGTTTTTAATGCCATGGTTTATAGCTCCTTAATTATTTTTTAGGAAATTGAACAGTTAAATTTAAGGATATTATACAGAAGTGTAGAGTTTTTGATATGCTTAATACTAAGCGAGTAGGCACTTGTAATAGTGCCTGCTCGTTTTGAGAGGGATTGTGCGAAGTGTTAGCTGCGGCCTTTAACCGCCTTATTATTGACGCTACCGTTTTCTAGAATAATTTGGTATTCCTTACCGTCGCGTTCAACTTGTTGCAGGCGTACCAGTAAAAAATCCCAGTCTTTAGCAAACCAGAGAATAGTAATACGTTTACTTTGGGTTGGGTCGCGCACGCGCTCAACTTTAATGGCATCCACTGTACCGACCATGGTCTCCACGGCCTCTTCACCTAGCACGCGAAAATCGTAGGTATCTAAATCATCACCATCCAGCACTTGATAGGACATGCTGGTTTTGCCCTCAGCAATATCGCGCTGCAAGGCCAGCTGGTAAGAGGATTTATCTTGCACGCCTTGAATCAGTGTGAGATTAATCGCTTTGCCACGGTCGCTACCGGTGACACGCTGAGAGCTCCAGTCAAAATCTTGTTTGATTTTTTTCGACTTGCCCATACCGGTGCGTGCATAGCGGTATTTTTGCGGTTGCACATCGCCATTGACCAGATTGAGCCAGCTGGTTTCAGTGAGGCCGGCGACTAACATTGAGGCAGAAAAATCGAGCTTCCAATTACCATTGTCTTGCTTTTGCAAACTGCGTTCAGCTTTGCCAGTAAAGGGCACTTGCTTCCAGTCTGCGGTGTAGCTGGCGGAGAAGGGTTGCAACTCTGCAGCCATAACGCTGACTGGCAGGCTGAATGCGGCTAGAATAAAAAATAGAGCACGGCGCATGATGTTATCTCCTAAGAGTTGAACTGAAAGCCGGAACTGGCTAAGGGTTGTCCATCCAGTACAGCACCTTGCTCGCTGAGGCGTAAACGGTTTTCTGCAAACCAGCGTATTGCCAGCGGATAGATCTGATGCTCTAAGGTATGCACTTTTTGTGCTAACTGCTCGGCAGTCTCACCAGCAGAAATCGGCACTGCAGCTTGTATGACTACTGGGCCGCCATCGAGTTCCTCGGTGACAAAGTGCACGCTACAGCCGTGTTTTTGATCACCTTCGTCAATCGCACGCTGATGAGTATTTAAACCCTTGTGCTTGGGCAGTAGAGAAGGGTGGATATTCAGCAGACGCTGGGCATAGTGCCGGGTAAACTCAGGCGTTAAAATCCGCATAAAGCCCGCTAACACCACTACATCAGGTTGATGCTGATCAATCACGCCCATTAGAGCTGTATCAAAAGCTAAGCGATCGGCAAACTCTTTGTGATTGAGCACATGCTGAGCGATCCCAGCCTGTTCAGCACGCACTAGGCCATAGGCATCGGCACGATTACTCACCACTGCGCAGATGCGGGCAGTGGGGTGATCGGCTAAGTCATCCATAATGGCTTGTAAGTTGCTGCCTGATCCGGAGATCAGGACAACGATATTGCAGGGTTTTGCATGGCAGAAAGTTGAGTCAGTCATTAATGGCTTTTTAAGTTGTTAAGAACGATACGCTCAGCGTTTTCACCAGCGGCTTGGATATGACCCATCACCCATGGCTTCTCGCCTGCATTTTCTAAGTGCTCAAGGACTGCCGCTTGTTGCTCAGCCGCCACACAGATCACCATACCAACGCCACAGTTGAGTACACGGTGCATTTCAACTTCGTCAACGTTACCGTGCGCTTGTAACCAGTCAAATACTGCAGGGCGGGTCCAGCTGGCCACATCAATCACGGCTTGTGAGTTGGCTGGCAGTACGCGTGGGATATTTTCCAGCAAACCACCACCGGTGATATGTGACATGGCTTTCACTGCGCCCGTTTCTTTGATCAGCTTGAGTAAGGGTTTCACGTAAATACGCGTAGGCTCCATCAACAAGTCGCTGAGTGCTTGACCGTCGAGTTGTTCAGTTTTGATATCAACCTTCGCTACTTCAATGATTTTGCGAATCAGTGAATAGCCATTGGAGTGCGGACCTGATGAAGGCAGGGCAATCAATACATCGCCAGCAGCCACTTTGCTGCCATCGATGATTTCTGATTTCTCAACAACGCCCACACAGAAACCTGCGAGGTCGTAGTCTTCGCCGCTGTACATACCTGGCATTTCAGCAGTTTCACCGCCGACCAGTGCACAACCTGCTTGCTCACAACCTTCGCCAATACCGGTCACAACTTGTGCGGCGATATCCACATTGAGTTTGCCAGTCGCGTAGTAGTCTAAGAAAAACAGAGGCTCAGCACCGCTAACGATAAGATCGTTAACGCACATAGCAACTAGGTCAATACCGATTTTTTCGTGCTTATTTAGATCGATCGCTAAGCGCAGTTTAGTACCCACACCATCGGTGCCAGAGACTAATACCGGCTGACGGTAGCCTTCAGGAATCTCACATAAAGCGCCAAAGCCACCAAGGCCACCGAGCACTTCAGGACGTGCAGTGCGTTTAGCCACGCCTTTAATGCGTTCAACGAGAGCTTCACCAGCGTCGATATCTACACCAGCGTCCTTGTAGCTTAAAGAGGTTTTATTGTTGCTCATGAATTGGGCCTTTGCGAAGTATGCGAAAAATACGATTAATTGCACGATTTTATCAGGCTTCAGGCCGAGCGGCCATCATCGGATTGCAAAGACAGGCTGAAAGGGGATAAAGAGCAGGGTTGTGAGGCAGAAAAAGCATTAAATTGCATGCTGTAGTGCAGTAAAGACGGTTTATAACTCAACGCGTGCTGGCTGGTGGCCTTGCTTGCGATAGAGAACAAAGTTTTGGCGGCTGGTTTTGAGCTGCTCAGGTTCTTGATTGACGATCTCAATCACACGAGTAAAGCAGTCGAGATGTGTTGAGATTGTAGGGTTTAAATTAATTAATACGGCATTATCAAAATGAGGGCGCTCATCCACGCCGATCAGTACAGGAGATTGTGCTGTGCTGCTGTAGGGTTCATGCGGAACAAAGCTGTGCCTGCGAAAGGTCCAGAGCAGATCATCCACTTCAGCCTGTTGTGTCGTATCGCTGCAGCGAATAAAGGTAATAAAGCCTGCACGCCAGGCTTTATGTGCCAAGCGGCAGGCCGCATTTAAGCGGTCCGCCGTTTGGGTAGTTGGTACAACGTAAAACTCTACTTTCACTGCGCGCGATCCAGTAGGTACTGAGTCAACAAGGGCACTGGACGACCGGTTGCGCCTTTGTCTTTACCGCCGCTAATCCATGCCGTACCTGCGATATCCAAGTGCGCCCATGGGTAGTCTTTGGTAAAGCGTGACAGGAAACAGCCTGCAGTGATGGAACCCGCTTTTGGGCCACCGATGTTTGCGATATCTGCAAAGGGGCTGTCGAGCAGTTCTTGGTATTCGTCAAATAAAGGTAATTCCCAAGCGACATCGCTGGCTTGTTTGCCGGCGCTGAGTAAGCTCTGTACCAATTCTGGGTTGTTACCCATTAGGCCGCTGGTGCTACTGCCTAAGGCAACGATGCAAGCACCGGTTAAGGTGGCAATATTGACTACCGCTTGCGGGTTGAAACGTTTGACGTAGGTGAGGGCGTCACACAGAACTAAACGGCCTTCAGCGTCAGTGTTGAGAATTTCAACAGTTTGGCCGCTCATGGTGGTGACGATATCACCAGGGCGAGTTGCGCCACCGCTGGGCATGTTTTCTGCGCAGGACAGAACACCAATCACGTTGATCGGTAATTGCAGTTCTATCAGAGCTTTAAACGTACCTAAAACACTGGCTGCACCGCCCATGTCGTATTTCATTTCATCCATGCCAGCGCCAGGCTTGAGGCTGATACCACCGGTATCAAAGGTGATGCCTTTACCGACCAGCACATAGGGCTGTTTAGTTTTATCATCAGCACCTTGGTAATTCATAATAATCATACGTGCAGGCTGATCACTGCCTTGCGCAACCGCGAGTAAAGCACCGGCGCCGAGTTCTTTAAGCTGCTCTTCTTCCAATACTTCAACGCTGAGGTTTTTATGTTGCTTGCTCAGTTCTAACGCTTGCTCTGCAAGGTAGCGCGGGTGACAAATATTCGGCGGCATATTGCCCAAGTCGCGCGTAAACGCCATACCTGTAGCAATCGCTTGACCTTGCTTACAGGCTTTTTCAACAGCTTCTTGCTGCGCTGCTGTGCAGACAAAAGTGATAGCGTTGAGGTTTACGGCTGGTGCTTTTTCAGTTTTGAACTGATCAAAGACATACAGACCATCTGCTAGGCATTCGGCAACCAGACGAGCGCTGGTGTAGGCATCACGCTCATTAAACTTAACATCAGCAAATGCCAATGCCGCATCTTTAATCGACAAATTTTTGAACGTATTTAAAATTGCACTGACCAATTTGCGTGTATTGCGGTCAGACAGTTCAGCATCTTTACCAATGCCGACTAAAAGTACGCGCTGTGCTGATAGGTTCGCAAGTTTGTGCAGTAATAATGTTTGGCCGATTTTACCTTGGATATCACCTGCTTTGAGGTGAGCGCTGATTGCGCCGGCGCAGAGTGTGTCAATCAACTGACCTTGGCTGTCGAGTTCGAGCTGCTCATTAACGGTTAAGACAAGTGCGCTGGTTTTTAGCGTTTCAACTGAATTGGAACTGACTATAAAGTCCATACTCAAGGATCCTCAAGACAAAGGTAGATAGATGCAGGATAATACTGTTCGTTTGCATCGGCGTGTAGGTACACTGCCATAATATGTATGACTAGTGTGAGCCGTGATAGGCAGTTTTGACAAGTACGGAGCCTTACTTGATAGTTTTTCGTTATCTTTCCCGAGAAGTTTTGCTGGCCTTTAGTGCAGTCAGTGCGGTGCTGCTTGTGATTATTATGAGTGGCCGCTTTATTAAATACCTTGCGCAAGCCGCTCAGGGCATGCTCGATCCGGGTGTGTTGCTGATGATTATGGGCTACCGCATCCCTGGGTTTTTACAGCTGATTTTACCTTTGGGGCTATTTCTAGGCATCTTGCTAGCCTATGGGCGCTTGTACTTAGAAAGTGAGATGACAGTACTCACTGCCACGGGGATGAGTGAGCAGCGTTTATTATCCTACACTATG
>DATERS010000169.1:0-11364 GCA_035271365.1 Thiopseudomonas sp. | reverse complement strand
TTGGGATGGGCGTCTGCTAATCACTGGGTGAGCGCTGTATCAGTGCCCAACCGATGACTCTGATGCTGCGCAGTCAACACAACGCTTAAATCACAGCGCTCAGATCCAACCACAATGCTTAGAGTACTATCCCCTAAGGCTCTGGCTTAAAAATCACCCCATAACTGTTGCGCTACACTTAACGCCACAATAGGTGCGGTTTCTGTACGCAAGACCCGCGGCCCCAGGCGTGCAGGCTGAAAACCATACTCAGCTGCTTGCGCGACTTCAGCATCGCTTAAGCCGCCTTCAGGGCCAATTAAAAAAGCTAAGGTCCTCGGCGCAGTATGCTCAGTTAATGGCTGCGCCACCGGATGTAGCACTAATTTCAAATCAGCTTGCACAGTCGCTTGCCAGTCTTTCACCGACTGCGGCACATGAATCACCGGCACCTTAGAGCGCCCACACTGCTCACAGGCGCTAATAGCAATCTGCTGCCAATGCTCTAGACGCTTTTGCATGCGCTCATCGTTGAGGCGCACCTCACAGCGTTCAGTAAACAGCGGCGTAATCTCAGCCACACCTAACTCAGTGGCTTTTTGGATCGCCCAATCCATGCGTTCGCCACGCGATAAGCCTTGGCCTAAATGAATACGCAGCGATGACTCAGGTAAACCATCCAAGCACTCGCGCAAATCCACCTGTACGGCCTTCTTGGTCACGCTGGTCAGCTCGCCGATATATTCTTGACCGCTACCATCAAACAACTGCACAGCAGCACCCACAGTTAAGCGCAGCACACGACTGAGATAGTGCGCTTGCGCTTCTGGCAAGTCATGCACACCCAACGCCAAGGGCGCAGCAACAAAAAAACGCGGTAGCGACATCTCTAAACTCCGACAATAAAAAACCACGCTATGGTGCGTGGTTTTTTATGGAGCGTCTAGCCGTTAATCATGGGTGGCCAGATCAATACCTTCAGTCGCGACTTGCGCCAGCCAATCAATCTGCTCAGTAGTAATGACATAGGGCGGAATAAAGTACACCACATTGCCCAACGGCCGCAGCAGTGCACCTTTGGCCATGGCATGCTCAAACACCTTAAGCCCGCGGCGTTCTTGCCAGGCAAAGGGTTCTTTGGTGTCCTTATCTTTGACCATTTCAATCGCCAAGATCATGCCCGTTTGGCGCACTTCAGCCACGTGCTGATGCTCTTTTAAATGCTCGGTCGCCTCGCCCATACGCTTGGCTAACACTTGGTTTTTCTCAATCACATTATCTTCAGCGAAAATATCTAAAGTCGCCAAAGCCGCAGCGCAAGCTAATGGATTACCCGTATAAGTATGCGAATGCAGAAAGCCGCGCATGGTGTCATATTCATCGTAAAAGGCTTGATAGACCTGATTAGTGGTCATAATCGCTGCCATGGGCAAATAACCACCGGTTAAGGCTTTCGACAAAATCATAAAGTCTGGCGTGATATGGGCTTGTTCACAGGCAAACATGGTACCGGTACGGCCAAAGCCCATGGCAATTTCATCAACAATCAGATGCACACCATATTCATCACAGGCTTCACGCAGCAAGGTCAGATAAATCGGATGGTACATACGCATACCACCGGCACCCTGCACCAGCGGCTCGAGAATCACGGCCGCCAGCTCATGATGATGCTCGGCCAGGGTCTGGCGCATATGTTCAAACATCAGCCGTGAATGCGCTTCCCAACTCACCCCTTCGGGGCGGTGGTAGCAGTCCGGACTCGGCACTTTAATGCAGTCCATCAGCAAGGCTTTATAGGTTTCAGTGAACAACGCCACATCACCCACGGCCAAGGTTGCTAAGGTTTCACCGTGGTAACCATTAGTAATGGTGGCAAAGCGCTTTTTGTTAGGCTGATCGTGATTGAGCCAATAGTGGTGGCTCATTTTCAGCGCCACTTCAATACCGGACGAGCCATTATCGGCATAGAACACACGGTCTAAACCGTGCGGCGTCATCTGCACTAAGCGCTCGGACAGCTCAATCACCGGTGCATGGCTAAAACCGGCAAGCATCACATGCTCAAGCTGATCCAGCTGCTGCTTAATACGATTATTGATGCGTGGATTGCAGTGGCCAAAAATATTGGTCCACCACGAACTCACCGCATCTAAATAGCGGTTGCCATCAAAGTCTTCCAGCCAAATGCCTTCGGCACGACGGATCGGCACCAGCGGTAATTTTTCATGGTCTTTCATTTGTGTGCAGGGATGCCATAAAACGGCTAAATCGCGCTGCATCCAGTGATCATTTGAACTCAATTGCTTTCTCCCGTTAACGGACTGATCAGCCTAACAGATGCATTTAATGCTGACAGAAAAAAGCTACCGTCAGATTAATTTAGGACTCGGAGGTGCTGTATAGCTCAAGTTGTAAACGATGACGTGCGCCCGACTCCAGCAATAGGTGATCATCCAGTACATTGGCGTTTTCAATACAGAGCATCTGCTGCCAGGCATCGCTGGCAAAACCACTTAACGTTTGTGCTTTATCAATCCACGGATTCCAGACAATGGCTGACTGTGAGCCTTGCGTGCGCAAATGAATCCGGCGTTGCCAGCCTTTATCGACAATCTGCAGATACTCAGGCACGTGTAGATAGACGCGATCAGTTTCGCCAGTAAAACTTAACGCTCCGGCCTGCTCGCGCAACTGCCAACCCTCAAGCGTCTCATGGTAAGGACAACCCTCTAAGCCTTGCACCTCAACCTGACGAATATCACTCACCGCAAAATAAGTATGCAGCGCCTGACTGATCGCCAGCGGCTGCACCCCTAAATTATGATTATCCAAACGAATGGTTAAACGCTCGCCCAGCTCAATATGTAACTGCACAGTGGCAGCATACGGCCAGCCAGCTAAACCTTGACTGGCATCCAGCTGCAAACTTATCTGCACACCATTACGATCGGCACTGTTATCTAGCAACTGCCAATCCATAGTGCGCGCTAATCCATGAAAGGGTGCATCCGCAGTGGTCATATTTTGTACCGCGTGCGGATTACGCTGAATATCGCCAAACCACGGCCAGCACACCGGCACACCGCCACGTACGCCTTGGCCTTGTTGATAATCAGCACAGTCGCTCAGCCAAATTAACGGTGGCTGTTCGATATCAGGGAAGTAGCTGAGAATCTGCGCGCCCTGCTGACAGATATCCAACTGTGCCGTGCCAAAGCGTAAACGCCAGCCCGGTAAACCGGAAAAATCCATTGCAGTGATTGCTTGCTGCATTTGTTGTGCTCCTGCTTGGCTCACTTAGTTAGCGCCATAAATTTGTTGGGGCAACCAAGTAATGATTTCTGGCCATATATAAGCAACCACCAACATGGTTAACTGAATGCCTATAAAAGGTAAAACCCCACGATAAATAGTGGTGGTTGGCACTGAGGCCGGCGTGACGCTACGCAAATAGAACAGCGAAAAACCAAAAGGCGGAGTTAAAAACGAAGTTTGCAGATTTAAGGCAATCATCACACCCAGCCACACCGGATCCAGCCCCATCGACAGCAATACCGGGCCCACAATTGGCACTACGACAAAAATAATTTCAATAAAGTCGAGAATAAAGCCCAGTAAGAAAATCACTACCATCACTAGGAAAAATGCACCCAGTACGCCACCTGGCAATTGCGCGAAGACATTCTCAATCATCACGTCGCCGCCAAAGCCACGAAATACCAAAGAAAACAACGAGGCGCCAATCAAAATCATAAACACCATGGCACTGATTTCAGCGGTACCAAAGGACACTTCACGCAAACGCGCTATACTGAAATGACCTTTGAGCAAGGCCAAGACTAAAGCCCCAATCGCACCCAATGAAGCAGCCTCAGTTGGCGTGGCGACACCGGCTAAAATAGAGCCCAACACTGAACCCATTAACACCAGCGGTGGGATCAGTGCCTTAAATAAACGTCCCCATTCAATCGGCCCTAACTCTTCTTGTGGCAGTGCGGGCAGTTTCTTCGGCTGAGTCACGGCTACAAAAATCAGGTAGGCGATATACATGCCCACTAACAACATGCCGGGAATCAGCGCACCGATAAATAAATCACCAACCGAAACGGTTTTCGGGGTAAACACGCCCATGCGAATTTGCGCTTGCTGGTAGGCACTGGAGAGCACGTCACCGAGCAAGACTAAAATAATCGAGGGTGGAATAATCTGCCCCAGAGTTCCTGTCGCTGCCAAAGTACCAGTGGCAACAGCAGGATCATAACCACGGCGCAGCATGGTTGGCAGCGCCAGCAAGCCCAGAGTGACAACAGTTGCACCCACTACACCGGTACTGGCGGCGAGTAACGCACCCACTACACAAACAGAAATCGCTAAGCCACCACGCAAAGTACCAAATAGACGTGACATGGATTCCAGCAAGTCTTCTGCCACTCGCGACTTTTCTAGCATCACACCCATAAACACAAACAGCGGCACGGCCAAGAGGGTTTGGTTATTCATAATGCCGAATAAACGATTGGGTAAGGCTTGCAAAAATACCGGCTCAAACACCCCCGTAGCAGCGCCAATCATCGCAAACAACAGCGACACACCGCCAAGGACAAAAGCCACGGGATAACCCATCACCAAGGTCAAACAAATGGCCAGAAATAAACCAATCGCTAGTACTTCACTCATGTTGCACATCCTTAACCGCGCTCGGCGTCAACAGTTGTTGAATCAGCAGCACTAAGTCCGCACAAGCTTGCAGCAGCAAGCTCACCACCAACAATAAAATAATGCTCTTTTGCAAATACATAAAACCTAGGCCACCGGCCTCACCTGAGGTTTCCTGCATCGCCCACGAGTTAGCGACATAGCCCCAACTGTTCCAGCCCAGAAATAAGCACATCGGCAATAACAACAATAGATGGCCGCTGGTATCCACTAAGGCTTTTTTACGCGCGGAAAAGTTTTGATAAAAGATATCCACACGCACATGCGCTTGGCGTTGCAAGGCCCAAGCGGCAGTACCCATAAAAGTTAGCGCATGGGCATACATCACCGCTTCCTGCAGCGCCGTTGCGCCAATACCAAAGGCATAACGCAGCACCACCACGCAGGCCGTACCCAATACCAGAAATAAAGTCAGCCAAGCACAAGCGCGGCCCAATAAGGCATTACCGGCCTGAATATGCGTCGCTATACGCAGCGGCCAAGAGAATAAGGACATAAGAATACTTCTAACAAACAAGTGAGACGCATATTGTAGGGGCTGTGCATAAAATTGGCCATGTACATGTTATCCACTTAGCCCGTGCACCGAGCTGTGGATAAGCTGGAGACACTCAGCGCTAAGCCATATACCACAAGGCTTACAGAGAACTGTTCAATAAACAACCAGCTGTTTAAAACTGTGCACAAAGACGCGGGATGGTGCTGTGGATAACCTGTGTATCTATACCTGTAAGCCTTGATTTATAAGGCATAGAGCCTGTTGATTGTTTTTTAAGCATATTTTTCATTGTACAAAGATATAAAGCTATACAAAAGCTATACGCAAACCTTTGTATAAGTATATTGACCTTATCCACTGAGCCAGTGTACCAACCTGTGGATAACCTATACACACTCAGCGCTAAGCCTTACACAGCAAGGCTTACAGAGAGGCGATCAATAAACAACCAGACTTTTGAAGTTGTACAGGCAATCATAGAGCAACCTGTGGATAACCTGTACACACCCCCCTACAAGTCACGTATACAAAGGCCTACAGAGCGGTGGTTACTTTTTAACCTGCTTTATTTTGCTGCTCCAGTGAAAACTTATCCACATGCAAAAAAGATCAAATCCACATTTCATCCCCACTACTCTGTATCAGCATGATTCACGCTCAGTGTACTTATCCACTTTGCAGGTGCATGGGCCTGTGGATAAGCTGGGGAGAGCCCTAGCTAAGCTAGAGCTGGCAAGGCCTACAGCAGACTGATCAATAAACAACCAGCCATTTTAAACTGTGCACAAAGCCGCTGGATGGTGCTGTGGATAACCTGTTCATCTATTGCTGTAAGCCTTGATTGATATGGCTTGTAGCCTGTTGATTGTTTTTTAATCAAATATTCTTACGCAATGCGGTGTAATCTTATCCACAGGGCCAAATTGCAGCGGGTGCATATAGGGCTCTTATTCACACTAATCGAAATAGAGTCAAATGGGTCAATACAACGACGAGCGGCAAAAACGCATGCCTTTTCCAGCGGGATTATATTGGCGCCGTGTGATGCGCAAGAATAATTGATAGAGGCCATAGACCAGCGCGTAGCAAGATACGCCTAAAACGGCACTCAACAGGGTCTCAAAAATAAAGTTATCCACAGCCTAATTGTGTGAAAAACGCACCTATCCGCTAGCTGAATTATCTATCAGACACCCTTTAAAGTGACTGCGCAGCAGATTGGCCAATCAAGATTCTGACGGTACTGATTGAGCCGTTTCTTCTTTGACGATATCTACCTCTCGATCAGCTAGAGCAACCGGATGATCCACTTCAATCGTGATCCAGCTGGCATTGCCGGTGGCGGGTATTCTGAGTGACGAACGGATGCTGCATGTCAGTTGTTCCTGCCTATGCAAGCGCTGGCCCACAAGAGGCAGGGGATGGTGAGGACTCGTCATAGCGGCGCACTAGCGCAACGCTAGGCTGCACTCAGTTGCAACGATGAGAGGTGCGCTGTTTGACTGTATTACGAGATTCAAGCAGAAGATGTTGTGCAGCAACTTATTATGCACAAGTACGCTGGATGGTGCTGTGGATAACCTGTTCACTTATGCTCAAGCAGCATGCTGCACGTGGCTTACAGCATGCTGGCTATTTTTTAAACAAAGGTATCTTAATCATGGCTAACGCAATGCAACTGCTAAGAGTGATGTATCAAAACAATGCATCACTCTTAGCCTGTGGATAACTCAGTGGTTTAGTCTGTGTATAACTTGTTAGTACAACCCATAACTTATTGTTCTATAAGGTGTTTAGCCTGTTGATTACTTTTCAGAGAGCGCCTTGCTGCCCTGCTTTAAAGTACGTAAAGCATCCCAGCTATACACAGCCAATGCCGCCCAAATAAAGCCAAAGAAGATAAACGAATCTGCAGAAAATGGCTCTTTAAACACCAGTACCGCTAACAGCAACAATACTGTCGGAGTGATGTACTGCAAAAATGCCAATGAGGCATAAGGTAGATTTTTTGCTGCTTCGTTAAAGCACAGCAGTGGCAATAAAGTCACAGGCCCTGCGGCTGCCAACCAAAACATTTGAGTACTACCGACAAACTCACTTTGCATACTGACCGCTTGCGGATTCAGCCACAGCCATCCCAACGCCACAGGTACTAGCATCCAAGTTTCTACCGTCAATCCAGGTAAAGCAGCCACTGGGGCTTGTTTACGAATCAATCCATAAAAACCAAATGAACAGGCTAAAGCCAAAGAAATCCACGGGACTTTGCCCAAACTCCAGACTTGCAACCCGACACCAATGGCAGCTAAAGCAATCGCAAACCACTGCAAACGTCGTAAGCGCTCACCCAGAAACAACATGGCCAATAAGACATTTACTAAGGGATTGATGTAATAGCCAAGGCTGGCTTCCACCATGCGGTCATTGTGCACTGCCCAGACATAAATCAGCCAGTTGGTCGCAATTAAGGTGCCCGAGGCAGCTAATACTATAAAAACTTTAGGGTTATGATAGAGCTCTTGCCACCAGCCACGATGTCGCCACACCAGTAAAAGACCGACACTAAAGAGTGCTGACCAGATGACTCGGTGGACAATCACCTCTTCGGCCGGTGTGCCATCTAAGGTTTTAAAATACAGTGGGAACAGGCCCCAAATACTATAAGCCAGAAGGCCAAGTATATAACCGCGACGGGGATTGGGTGTAAAGCTCATATTTGTTAGCCAGCTAACTAAAAGTTCGGTTAATTCTAAGGGGCATCAACACAGATGTCTTGCCCACCGTTAAAAAAGCTTT
The DNA here is from genome assembly GCA_035271365.1 of Thiopseudomonas sp. GTDB lineage: Bacteria > Pseudomonadota > Gammaproteobacteria > Pseudomonadales > Pseudomonadaceae > Denitrificimonas. The sequence goes on along the minus strand of DATERS010000169.1, from coordinate 3,371 downwards.
AAAAAGGGTTCGTCTAAAGCAGCACGTTGCTCACGTAAAATTAAAATCTGCTCACCCCAATAACGCTCGCTACCAAACCAAGGAAAGCTTTGCGGAAATGCCGGATCATCCCAGCGCTGCGCCAACCAAGCACTGTAATGCAGTAAGCGTAAGGCGCGTAAACCTTCAATTAACGGTAGTTGACGTGGTGAGAAGTCATAAAACTCTTGGTAGCCGTCGACTAACTCAGACAACTGCGATAAACGCTCTTGATAATCACCGGCCAGCATCATCCACAGATCCTGAATAGCAGGCCCCATACGACAGTCATCAAGGTCGACCATAAAAAAGCTTTCATCACGACACAATAAGTTGCCGGGGTGGCAATCACCGTGCACACGTATCGCGGTATAAGGATTCTCAGCAAATAACGCATCGACCTTAACCAGCAAGTCAGCGACCACTGACTCCCAAGCGGGGCGTAAGCTTTTGGGCACATGTTCGCCACTGCGCAAGCGCTCAAACGAAGCATGCCCATAACTGGCAACACTCAGCTCAGGACGCTCAGCAAAGGGTTTACTGGCACCCACGGCATGTAAACGACCGAGTAGCTGCCCTAAGCGATATAGCTGATTTAAATTACCAGGCTCTGGCGCACGTCCACCACGACGCTCAAATAAGGCAAAACGAAAACCCGCATGCTCGAATAAGCTTTGGCCGTTATGTTGCATCGGTGCCACCAGCGGCACATCACATTCGGCCAACTCAAAAGAAAAAGCATGCTCTTCAAGAATTTGCGCCGTACTCCAACGCTCTGGGCGATAGAACTTAGCAATCAGCGGGAGGTTATCTTCAATCCCCACTTGGTAGACGCGATTTTCATAACTATTGAGCGCCAGTACGCGCGCATCACTTAAAAAGCCTAAGCTTTCTACTGCATCTAAAACTAAATCGGGGGTCAGCGCAGCAAACGGATGAGCAGACATGGCGAGCTCCTTTACTTGAGTTGGACAGTGTAACAGGCTACAAATAAAACACCGCACAGCATAAGGCTTTGCATAACTTCCGTTTTCACAACCAATGAATCTCATTTACGTTTTAAATCGATACCGTTTGCAGCTATAAGCTGCGACATATCGACACTAGTACTCAGTCGCCAGAGCTACTCTATACTGTGCAGTACGCCGGCATTGGCACACAGATTTAAATATTACTAAGGACGTCGTATGTCGTATTCAAGTAAAGGCCGTACGCTAATTTTAACGATTGTGGGTATCTTATTGGCTATTTTAATTGGCGTGCTTGCCGGTAGCTATTTGAATACAAACGGCGACCAAGCCCAAGCTATTCGTGATGCAGGTATTATTGCTTTACCGAAAAGCCGTGAAGTGCCGGCCTTACACATGGCCAGTACCCACGCGGATATACAAGACACTCAAGCATTAACTGGCCAGTGGAGCTTGGTGTATTTCGGCTATACCTTTTGCCCAGATATTTGCCCAACGACCTTGGCTGAACTGCGCCAGCTTAAAAAACTACTGCCTGAAGAAGCTAAAAACAATCTGCGGGTGCTAATGGTCAGTGTTGATCCCAATCGCGATACCACTGAGCAATTAAAATCGTATTTACAGTATTTTGATCCTGAGTTTATTGGCTTAACGGGTGAAATGCCGGATATCCAAACCCTGAGTAATGCTCTGAGTATTCCCTTTATCCCAGGTGATACCCGTACGGCACGCTATACCGTTGATCACAGCGGTAATTTGGCAATTATCAGCCCAGACGGTCGTCAATATGGCTTTATCCGCGCGCCGCTGAATGTACGCAAACTAGCGGAGCAGTTACCAAAAATAATGGCTGAATAATCAGCGTCTTCAGCGGCTAATAACACAGCATCGAGTTAAACAGTGACCAAGAACACATAGATCATCAGCCCAACGGGTAAAATGAATCTTAACCAGCATCAATTGATCATGAGCCATAAGTCCCTTGCCATCCTCTTATGACTTATCTTAAGGAACACCTATGAAACAGCTCTTCATTCCCATATTTGCCTTAGCTGCTGCGTTTGCTGCACAACCTGCGTTAGCAAGCGATGGTGAAACCATCTTTAAAAGCAATATGTGTGTCGCCTGTCACTCAGTCAACAATAAGATGGTGGGTCCAGCACTTAAAGACGTGGCGGCAAAAAACGCAGGTGTTGCAGGCGCAGCTGAAACAATAGCTCACAATATCAAAAAAGGCAGCGCAGGTACGTGGGGGCCGATTCCGATGCCCGCTAACGTTGTCACTGAAGACGAAGCGAAGATTCTCGCTGACTGGATTTTAAGTCTTAATTAAAATCCTAAAAAATACCATGCTAGTGAGCCTATATCCTTTGGCAGTTGGCTTATTAGCGCGGTTTTTTTACTGACCCTTCTTATATATCCGCACTACAACACCCTCTTTCTTAAGTTGCACACAGCTAACAACATCCCTCCCCTTGAGCGCATTGCAGCAAGCATTCGGTTTTAAGGCTATAAGAAATCGATATAACCGCAAAGCATAACGAATGCTATTATTATGCCAATCGCCTCAACACACCATTCGATTGAACTGAACAGCAGCCACTCTAGGGCCGCTTCGAGTGATACCAATGCTCAGTGTGGGCTCAATAATACGCCGCTGACTCTCAGTCACTTTGGAGCCAATATGGATCAGATAACCACATTCCCTGCATCGCTACACGCTGCCTTTGCCCCTGGCGAAGTGGCGTTGATTGGTGCGGGTCCTGGTGACCCGAGTCTGCTGACATTGCGCGCGTGGAGTTTGCTACAACAAGCCGACGCTGTGGTCTACGACCGTCTTGTCAGCGCTGAATTGATGGCGCTGATTCCGCAACGCTGCGCTCGTCATTATGTTGGTAAAGCCAGTGGCCATCACAGCGTGCCGCAAGAACACACCAATCAGTTATTGGCCGACTTAGCGCAACAAGGCTTAAAAGTGGCACGACTCAAAGGGGGTGATCCGTTTATTTTTGGCCGTGGTTCCGAGGAACTGGATTTTCTACTGAAATTACATATCAGCTGCCAAATTATACCGGGAATTACCGCAGCATCCGGTTGCACAGCCTACGCAGGCATTCCGCTGACCCATCGTGGCGTGGCGCAATCCTGCCAGTTTATTACCGGGCATTTGCAAAAAGACGGTGCACTGAATCTGCAATGGCAAGGCCTAGCAGGACCCAATCAAACGCTGGTTTTTTATATGGGTTTAAGCGCTCTAGCAGATATTTCCAATAATCTGATGCGTGCAGGCTTAGCAGCGGATACACCCGCAGCTTTAATTGGTAATGGTACTTATGCCAATCAGCAAGTCGTGCGTGGCACAGTGGCGCAACTGCAAGAAATGGC
>DATERS010000168.1:0-14637 GCA_035271365.1 Thiopseudomonas sp. | reverse complement strand
TTAAAGTATTGCGCAGTGGTAGTTCAGTTGGTTAGAATACCGGCCTGTCACGCCGGGGGTCGCGGGTTCGAGTCCCGTCCACTGCGCCATATTACGAAAACCCGCTAAGCCTTTAAAAGCTTAGCGGGTTTTTTCGTTTCTAGCTGTCAATCCTATCTGCTGCACACCTGCACACCTGCACACCTGCAAATCCCCATTCCTGTTGAAACTATCAGTGTTGCTCACCTGTCTTACTCTATTCACTTTGAGTGCAAATTTTCTTAGTGATACTTTTAGCTGTAACATGCGGCTTTAAAATATAGACGTTACGTTCTGGCTTACAGGGATAGACAAGCAGTGCAACAGGTAAAAGTATTAAAAAAAGCAACGCTGGCACAAAATCATAACGGTACTTATTATGTGGAATTTACTGAAGGAAAAACCACAGTTAAGGCCTATTTGCCTAAGAAAAAAGTAGAAGAAAAACAGCACTTTTATTCACCTCTAGTCGTTGGTAAAACATATCTAGCGAGTATTGATAAAGTGAGTGACAGTCTTACACTTGCCGATCAGTTAATGGCTGTCGCTGCTGATCATGACGATCCGAATATGCTCGCGCTAACATATGCATGTCGGTTATTGAGTGATGGTCGTGTCGCTCTGCAGGGGCAGCAAGATCAACAGCAGTTGTGCTTGTGTCGCGATATCGTGAAACCCTTTAAACATCGTATCTTTCACAACAGTCGAGTCGCTGTCTCCATCTCTCATAATAACTCAGGGTTTTATATTAAGCAGTGGCGTACACAAGAGCCGACGAATCTTGAGAGTGGAGTGTTAGAGCGTATTGCAGCATTGAGCACGGGACAGAACCCGCAGTATGCAGCGCGATACTATATTGCTAAAAAAACCTATGTCCCTGTTACGTTCTGGCCAAACGTATATGAAAGATATGGCGTTAAACAACTCACTCAGTCTGCGAGCGTTCCTGCCAGTATCACATTCGATGATGCAAAAAGATCAGCGCAGATTACGCTATCGCTTCCGCCAGAATTACTCGTAAAAAAATACAGTACACCGCACGCGCAGCTCACTTATTTAGGTCCTAAAACGATATCGGCTGCAGCTACTGTTTATCAGTTTGAAACACAATTGATTGATGGTATGAGTTTGTCTGTGTCGGCTTGGCAGTCTGACTTGAAGTATTGCGTTGAGGATGTCAGTGCGCTGCAGATAGGGCAGAGTATTGTTACTCCTATTATTGCGGATGAGAAAAAAGATGGATGGTGTAATTTTAAGCCATCGATTGCTACGAAAAATGATTACAACGAACAGTTTCGTTGCATCGTTATGAAAAATGTCGGCCATAACAGTTTTGCGCTCTTAGAAACAGTCAGCGCACCGCATGAGCGGGTCTTAATAGCCAGAACACAGCTGGTTAAATATGGCTTGTACGCGATTAAGCCGCAGGCTGTTTTGCAGATTGAAATCACTCGAAGTTCTGAATCAGCAGATTGGCAGGTTGTGCAGATGGAGTGCAATGCCTTTGCGTGGATACAGCAGGCAATGATCGACACAATAAGCTGTCGAGTGCTTAAAAACTGGCGTCGCTATGATAATAATCCTGACTATCTTACAAAGATGGAGCGCAGCAGAAAAAATTACGCCTTTGCCAATCACTGCATAGCTAGCGTCGAGGTCGATCATATGCAGTTGCTGGTATTGGTTCCTGTCCCTGTATTAGCCAGCCAAGGTTTTAATTCGTTGTCAGCAGACCAAGTGTTAAAGGTGAGTCTTAAAAAAATCACTACCCCCTTATTTGAAGACACTGCGCGTCCTATTTTATGTGTTGATCAGGTGCTAGAAGCACAAGAGCATGCAGCAGTTGTGGCCGATGGTCGATATGTTGACGCGCTTTTTATTGAAACCTTACCTGTGCATAAGAATGGCAAAAGTAAATACCGGTTTTCTATTGTGGGTCGTGACGATACGGCTGATTTTGTTGATTGGGGGAATCGATTGCGCCACATCGCTGACCCGGAAAAATACTGTTACCGCCTATGCGTTACGCAATTTAACACCCGTTTGTATGTTCAAGAGTTGATTTCAGCGAGTTTAATATGAGCCAAGCACTGCAAGCTTTATATGAGCAAATGAATTTTGATGCTGTTAGCAAATTGTACCATTCTGACCGCATTGTCTTGCCTTTTCCTGATGAGATTGAATCATGGGCCGCATCGCTGAGTGCTGAAATTTGCACCGCTAGCCAGCCGTCTTATGAGAGCAATAGTCGCTACTATGTTCTTTTAGAGTTTATTAAGCGTGGTGCGAAAAAAGGGTATGTGGTGCTTGCGATACCCGTCACTGTTGATGTGCCTGATGACGCACACAGTCAGCGTATTTATTTACAACCCAATGTGTCAGAGAGCATTGCACTAAACGCAGAGTATTATTTAGGCGAACACAATCAAACCACACCCGAGATTGTGTTAAATGATAGTGCTGTATCGCAGGAGCATTTATCACACTCGATCTGCGTTGGTACAGCACAGACGTGGTTTGCCGTGGCACGTCAGTTTCTATATAAGAGTTGTGAGGTTGAGTCTTTACAGGCGCTACTTCATAAAGTGCAAACGCAGTTGAAAGACCAGGAAATTCGCCCGCAGTTATCATTAGTGCAGAAGCCTAGCAATGGTGCTAAAACTCAATTGTTAGCCTTATACGAAGGCTTGTTGGCCGATGGACCTACAGCTTACGATAACACCGCATTGCCAAGACTCTTGTCTGTATATGCCGGTGACCCCATCGCTGTGGACTGTGATACGGAGGATATGTATGAGCGTTACCTGCGTACTGCTGCACATCAATATGATCCTAATATGCCATATTTGCTGGGGCATATGGACACTAAAACAGCCAGTGACCCGTCCGGTACGCTGGCAAGTAATCGAGAGTTGCATCCGCTGGACAATACTCAGCGTCATGCCTCGTTAGCGGCAGCGCACTTAGATAAGACTTACGTTCTCGATAAAAATTATGGTCGAGTCTTAGCGGTAAATGGACCGCCAGGCAGTGGTAAAACATCAATGCTTAAGGCGGTTGTTGCGCACTATGTGGTTAAGGCGGCGCTGCTCAAAGAGCCGTGCCCGATTATCGTCGCCAGTGGTGCAACCAACCAATCGGTTAAAAATGTCACCTCAGCTTTTCCAGATGTAGTGCAAGACGATGACGCTCAGCATTTGCTCCTTTACCAGCGCTGGATTCCACATTGCCCGACTTATGGCAGCTTTTACGCCTCTGCAACTGCGATTGATGCTCTAAGCGAGCACGAGCGCAGTATCACGCCAATTCTAGTCGCTGCGGACCTAGAGCAACCCTATAACTTTGGCTGGCAGGGGGTGGGTGCTGAGCTGAATGAATTGCAAGATAACAAAAAATTACAAGAGTATTACCTACGCAAAGCCCAGTTGTTTTTCCAGCAACAGGGGCAGCCTGACCCCAGTGATGTTGCGCAAGTGGTAGAAGCGTTGCACGCCATGTTATGCGCAACCTACAGTGCGATGGCCAGCGCGGTTCATACGGCTAAGCAGCAATTGTTTAAACCAGGTGCTAAGCCTGATGCTAATTTAGATGCTGTTTTTCCTATCAGCTCAGCTGATAATCACTTGCCTAGTTTTCTGCAGATACGCAAAGATTTGCTTGAGTTGTATGCGCACAATAGCTCGGCCATTTATGAAAGATTGTGCCGTGAGAGAATTCGTGACGAAGCCATTCAGCCTGCAGACTATCGGCATGTCTTGCGGCGCTCTGCATTAAATTTGCTGATCGAGCAATGCGTTGATTTAGAGTACCGCACACAGTTGTTTCATTTGGCCGCGCGTTATTGGGAAGGTCAGTTTATTCTTGATCAGGCCACGACATTACATTTCTCGCGTACTGAGGACAATGTACTGGCGGGGTTGCGACGTATTTGTATGATTACACCGGTGATTATCTCCACGGTGAACCGCTTGCCGAGCCTACTTAAAGTCAGTAGTTATCCGACGGGTGCTGTACAGCGCAGTTTTGCTTACGGTGGTATTGATTTATTGATTACTGATGAATCAGGCCAAGCGACGATTATGGGTGCTTTGCCTCTGGCCGGTCTGACGCAGCGTTTGATGTCTGTCGGTGATGTATTGCAGTTGGCACCGGTGCTCGATACTCAGTCAGAAGTGTCCGTTTTTGATGAATATCTGATTTGGTTAAGACAGGGTTACTCACTTGCCCAAGTGACGGGTATTTTTAGTCGACAATTATCAGTGTCAAAAAGTAGCTTTTTACATGTGGTGCAAGCAGCATCGAGCCTCAACTACCAAGGCCCAGGCTATATGCTACGTGGGCATTATCGTTGCTATCAAAATATCATCGAATATTGTAATCAACTGGTCTACGACAATAAGCTTTTTTATATTGGGCACTTAAATAAAGATCTGAAAGACAGCGGCTTGCCGGCAATGGCTTATGTTGAATCAACGGGTGAATCAACCAAGGGTGACAATAACGCATCAAAAATCAATCGCACGGAAGCGCAGATGATTGCTGAGCTGGTGCTGGAGAACTATCACGCTTGGCAGCAGTTGTTAGGTAAAGAAAATCATCAGCCACCGCTGCAAGATATGCTGGCGATTATCATGCCCTTTAATCAGCAAAAGGATGTGATGTTAGAAACTTTATTAGCAGAAAACAAAGCCCAAGGGCAACCTATCCCTGAAGAGGATATTCACAATACGATCATTAACACCATCCATGCACTGCAAGGTGCGGAAAAAGATATTGTGATTTATTCGGGAGTGCAAACAGGTGAAGACGGTGACAAGCTGTTTTTTGAAGAGCAGCCTTACTTACTTAATGTGGCCATCTCGCGCGCTAAAAAATCATTTATAGCCTTTTTATCACCGAACTTATATCGCTTAAATGATCAGAAGATGATCAGTGATCCAGAGTTTAAGACCAGCAACTCAGTGCATTACTTGGGTTGGTATATGGCCAATTTTGGTGTGCGCTTATTGCCCAATTACCTGTTTATTGTCGAAGCACCCGGTAAGCTGAAAACGCTGCGAACTATTTTAAAGAGTGATTATATTGTGCACGCCACGTCCGGCGCGGTGACTGAGACGACCCTTGGTAATGCCTCGCAGGAAAACGCTACACGTCAATTACGCCAGCTGCCACAACTGGCTGCGAATGGCGAACGCACCATCGAGGTGATGTTGTCTGAAGGGCGTCGCGTGAAAAAAATCTATCTAGCCACAGATGATGACAACGTCGGTGAAGCGATTGCCTGGCACTTATTGCAAGTGGTTGAGCAGCGCGCTCCAGAGTTAGTTGAGAAGATTGAGCGCGTTGCCTTGCGTGCGATTACCCCAGATGCTGTGGCTGAGGCTTTAGAGCAGGCTAGGCCGATTGATAAGGCCAAAGTCTCAGCGCAACTTGTACAAGAATTAATGGATCGCTGGCTGGCGCAATCAATGATGCAGTTGCTTGCGAGTCAACAGAGTGCTGATTACCCACAAAACACCGGAATGGGACGGGTGAAAGCGGTGATCTTAGATCTGATTGCCCGACATGAAGCAGGTATCAAACAACAGCAACAGAACACTTTACAGGTGAAACTCACCGTTAATGGCCGCGAGATTAATGGAAAGATTAATCGTGTACCTCAGCGATATATGGACCGAGTAAAAAACACTATCGAAGCTAAAGGTACTCCGATCATCGGTGATGGTAAAAAATATACATTTATTGGTATGCGCAGCTCTGAACTCACAGCTGAACCTTTTAATCGCTCCACATTAGATGTGATATCTCTAGCATGGCAGCGGCATAAAATACTACCTGATGCCACCATGCGTATCTTGCAACGCTTATATGAAGGTGACGTATGAGTAACAGTGCTCATGATGATATTTCGTTGATTGCAGGTGCGAACCTTGAGGGCATTAGCGATCCGGATCAGCGTAAAATCTATCAACTGATTGATGATATGCAGCAGAGTACGGAGCTGGGTGCGGCGCATCTTATTCGCCAAGATATAGAGCTTGAACTCGTGAGACCTGAGGGGCAGGATGATTTTACCGTGCATTTGCAAACTCAAATGGCGCTTGAGCCCGGTTGGTTGCAAGGACCACTGGGAGCATATTTTTCAGGTGAGCAGTCGCAGTGTGTGTCGAAGACAGATATAGAAGCCCTTAAAAAGGGTGACTTCACTATTGAGGTGTCATTACCCGATGCGCCGCCGGCTTTCTCCTTAACTGAGTTGATCCAGCAAATGGATATCTTTGAAGTCGGGCGTCCGTCTACAGTTGCGCACATTATTGAGCAATTGATGCAAGACAGCTCGCTTATTCATATCTCAAAAGAACTTGATCAGGTCACGATGACCCCTGCAGGCCAGGCTGTATATCAGGTGTTACAAGAGCAATTGCACACTAAAGATGGCAAAAATATAGCAACGCGCGACTGGAATACAGAGTTGATGGCGCTCTTGTCACTGGTTGAGTCGGGGAGTTTATCGCCTGATATTCCCCTAATGGTGCTGTTTGAAGATTTGTATGGCCAGCAAGCGCGAACGGAGGTGCAGCATCTCAGTTGGCTTGATCCTGATGTGTTGTATCAGCCTGTGACGAGCGATGCTGTAGGTGGCGGTAAAATTGCGATTTCTCGGACTCAGGTTAAATAATTTCATATGGGCTATATAACCTATCCACGCAGCGGTGGTTCTACAAAAGATGCCACGCGTGCACAGGCTGCTATCGTCTTAATTGAGCAGTTATTAATCCACTTTAACGCCAATGATCTAAATTCATTGCTGGCTCTAGTCGCGCGTATTGGCTGGGCAAATCTGCCCCCTGCGTTGCGCGCTCGACTCTGGCAGCTGCTGTATTACGATCTTTTTGCGAGCATTCAGGCGCGCGCTACGGCGGACTACAATGTTTCTCAAAAAAGAATGCAGGCACTGACGCGCACCCTGACGGCTGCAGCTCTAAAAAGTTCGGATCGATACGAGTTACCTTTGCATCAGCGGATGACGACCAGTACTGATATCTGCGTTATCCTCGCGCCAAAAACCAAGCAGGCCGCCTATCATTCTGAAGTATTGGTGTTTGATAATGGTATGCATGCGCTGTTGACCGCTGACTCAAGCGCTGAACAGTATCCAAGCCATGTTACAAGTCATCTGGCTGCTGCTTTGCGTGCTCATGATGCCAGTACGCGTGAAACAATCAAGACAGCACATCGCACCGGTACATTGGTGACACTGAATCTTTTGGCTGATTATGTACTGCCCAGCTCTAGCGAACATGGCGCTATACCCCGCTATGATATTGCCAAAATCCCCCAAGGGTTACTCAGTCATGGGGTCGTGCTGTTAGCTATTTTGCGGGCCCTGTACCCAGATCGTCAGATGGGCCGTGCTGCGCTACAGGATCAGCAGATGCAGATTGCATCGAGCATGCGTGACGCGCAACAGATTCAAACTAGCGCCACAGTGAAGAAAGTCCTGCCGTACGCAGGCGAGGCGTTATGTTTAGTGCTGTACGACAATCTAGAGAGCACCGATGGATCAAGCGCAGCAGTCAAACAACTGACTCTGCATCCGCAACCAACACATCCGCGCACACGGCTGACAGTGAATGCCCCACTGACGGATTTTACTGTGTCTGCCGTGGGGACACTCTGGGCGATTGATCGTTTGGGCTCTGTGTATCGTTCTAAGCCTGGGTTGAGCGATACACCACAGGCTGACGAGCTGGCGCCACACACTGATGAATTGGAATGGTCGGTTCAGAGCATCAGCAGCGGCACACCAGCATGCATTGTTGGGCAAGACGATGATCTCTGGATTGCGACTGAAGAGGGTGAATTGCTCCATTATGATGGGCAGAGCTTTAGCACCTTTGCAGGTATAGAGACGCCGATTCGCATGAAAGAGGTCGATGGCCGCTATTTCTTGATGGGGCATGACCGACAGTTGCTGGAATGTATCGCCGGTCGCTGGCGCAGCTTAGCTTTTACGCAGACGGTCCCTGCAGGTATCGCCATCGATGATGTGACTCATCTCAATGGTGAATTGATTGCCGTGTCGAGTCAGGGCTTGATTCTACGCCAGCAAGACGATGGGCTGTTGACTGTGCTGTTGGACACACCAGCCATACCTTGGTTGGGCTGTGATGTTTTGCACGGTACGCTGTATCTCGCAGGTGGTACTCAGGGGGCTTACCAATTAGTCGGCACATCCGTTATATCAACGCAAAATAACGCCGATATATTAGCCGTCACCACCATCGGTGAAAGTCTGGTATATCGATTGCCGGCCGCAGCCAGCCATTTAGTGTTACGTCATACACCCAGTGATGACCCGCGTTGGATGTTGGTAAAAGCATGATCAATATAGAAGTAGAGGCCAGCATGTTAAGTAATAGTATGACGCCTGAACACAGTGCTTTCTTTGATTGGCACTATGAGGCAGATGAGTGCATTGAGCAGTTGGCTGTATTAATGCGTTATGCGGCACCGAGTCTAACCTGTGTGGCTGAGTGGGTTGCTTTAGCGCTGGAGACCCAAGCGGTTGCCTACTATCGCAATGATCTGCAAGCAGTACACAAACTAGCACACGCCATTGCCACGACTGTTTTAGCCTTAGATTTGCAGCAATTAACAGCTGCTCCGTCATTACTCTATGCAGGCTTACGTGCCATCTTATGCCAACCGCAAGCGCTTGTAGATAGCCCTGATCTAGTCGCGCTGTATCGGATGTTGCCTGAGTTTCCAACCGCCAAGACATTGGATGTGTATGTGATGTTTCAATGCCATTTTGGTTTGACACACACTTTAAGTGGTTGGCAAAAGCATTTTCAGCGTTATGCCAGCGAACACCAGTGGCTGGATTACAATGCTTTACAACTGGCTGCTGGTACAGCCTTCGCCAGTGACAGACTGGGTGCGGGAGACGCACTTTCAACACAGCTTGATCAACAGTTTGCCGACTATATCGTCACCGTGAATCAGGAGCCATTAGCAGCAGATTGGTTTCCTTGGTTAGCGTGGTTTTTTCAGCAGCACAGCAACACAACGCCCCAGCTCTGTTAAACTGCTCAGCCTCAAACCAACCAACGCCCTTGCAGGCGCTAACCATCCCCACGACTATCGCTCACCAAAAAACACCGTTATGCTCTTATCCAACCAAACAAAACCCAGCAAGCCCAACACGCTCTTGTAAGAGCTAGCCATCCCCACGACTATCACTCACCAAAAAACACCGTTATGCTCTTATCCAACCAAGCAAAACCCAGCAAGCACAACACGCTCTTGTAAGAGCTGGCCATGCCTGCGACAGCGGTACAGCAAACAGCATCGCGCTAGCAAGCACAACACGCTCCTGTAAGAGCTGGCCATGCCTGCGACAGCGCTATAGCAAACACCACCGCGCTAACAAACCCTCATAATGACTACGTACTAACCGCTCTATAAGGTAAACATATTTTGATAAACACATGGATTGATGCTTTTTATTCTATAAAACCCGATGCCCATACCCCAGCTCAAGCAGTGAGCTTTGGCACCTCGGGGCATCGTGGTTCTTCTCTACAGGCCAGCTTCAACGAGCTGCACATCCTAGCCATCGCTCAAGCCGTGGTCGATTACCGCCAACAAAAAAATATCAACGGCCCATTATTTCTCGGCCTAGATACCCACGCCTTATCGCGTCCCGCTTGGGATGTAGTGTTACAGGTATTAGTCGCCAATCAGATCAGCGTACAAGTCGCAGTCGAGCAGGGCGTCACCGCTACACCTTTAGTCAGTCGTGCGATCTTGTCCTATAACGCACAGCGCACAACCGGCTTAGCCGATGGTTTAATTATCACCCCCTCGCATAATCCCCCTGAAGACGGCGGGATTAAATACAACACCCCCGATGGTGGCCCCGCCGACAGTGATGCCACCACTTGGATCGAAACACGCGCCAATCAGTACCTGCAGGATCAATGCAGCAAGGTCAAACGCATCAGCCAGCAAGATGCACTCAGCCAAGTACAAGAATACGATTACGTCGCCCAGTATGTCGCCGAGCTTGAGCAGGTGGTTGATCTGCAGGCGATTCGCAAGTCTGGCCTGAAGTTAGGTGTTGATCCCATGGGCGGCACCGGACTGGTGGTCTGGCAAGCGCTGGCGCTTGATGCAGAGCTGGGTATTAGCGTAGTCAATACCAGCCAAGATGCGACCTTTGCCTTTATGCCGCCCGATCATGATGGCCGCATCCGTATGGATTGTTCCAGCCCGGCAGCGATGGCCAATCTGCTCGCCATTCGTCAGCAGTTTGATTTGTCCTTCGCCAATGATCCCGATGCCGATCGCCATGGCATTGTTGATGCGGCCGGATTAATGAACCCCAACCACTTCCTATGCGTGTGTGTTGACTACCTGTTAACCCATCGACCTGAGTGGTCTGCTGCGCTAAAGATTGGTAAAACGCTGGTGACCTCATCCTTAATGGATCGAGTGGTCGCCGCGCATGGTCGTGAGCTGTATGAAGTACCTGTAGGCTTTAAGTGGTTTGTTGAAGGCTTGCATCAAAGCTGGTTAGCCTTCGCCGGTGAAGAAAGTGCTGGCGCGAGTTTACTGACCTTCGCTGGCACAACTTGGACCACCGATAAAGACGGCATTGCTCTGTGCTTACTGGCTGCAGAAATCACCGCCGTCACCGGCCTCACGCCATCCCAGTGCTACGCCAAACTCACCGCCCAGCATGGCAATCCCCACTACCGCCGCATTGATGCACCCGCTACGGCTGAGCAAAAAACTGCGTTTAAACAACTGAGCGCCGAGCATATCCAAACCAAAACTTTGGCAGGCGAACAGATCGAATCTATTTTACTCAACGCACCCGGCAATAACGCACCCATCGGAGGTATTAAAGTCTGCACCGCAAACGGCTGGTTCGCCGCCCGCCCCAGCGGCACAGAAAATCTCTATAAGATCTACGCGGAAAGCTTTATAAATGAGCAGCATCTACAGCAGCTCATCGACGAAGCCCAGACCCTATTGGCCAGCGTTTTATAGTGCTTTTTGTAGGTCGGCCTTCAGGCCGACACATCCATCAAACCAACACCGCTGCCACTGTTTGATGCACTGTATTGGGGCGTTTACAACGCCCATGTCAGCCTAAAGACCGACCTACAATAATATGTACTAAATGTACTCGTTGTTAGTCCAAAAGCATGAGGCTGTCTCTGCTGATATTTATAGAGAATGTGGCACTGCTGAATGCTAAGCTAACGTTTATATCAGATACTGATACAGTATTTCTAACATGGTTTGTCACGTGCGGATTATAGCGCGAGATTTAATAAATCTATTCTATAGACAGAAACCCTATACGAAATTAAGTTAAACGGATTTCGTATCCTGTCATGATCAAAACAAAGGCTTACCCCATGCTACTCAAACAACTAAACCTAAAAAACTTCCGGTGTTATGAAAATCTTAGTCTGGCTTTTCACCCTAAGCTCACGGTTTTGGTAGCTATCAATGGAGAGGGTAAAACCACTATTTTAGATGCCTTGCGTATTGGCTTTTGGCCTTTTGTGAGCCAGTTTGATTTAGCCCGCACGGCTTATAATGACCCCGCTAATACGCTTACCACTGATGATGTACGTATCACGCAGATGAGTAGCGGTGGCGTTCAATTTCAGACACTGAACCAAATGACTCGCCATCTACCTTGTAAAATTCAGCTTGAATGTGAATTTAAAAATCAGTCGTATGAGTGGGCACGAGTGAGAAAAAGTGAAGCTAAAAATTCACGAACTTTAGACGGGATAGGTTGCAAGAGGATTAAGGGCTTAGCAAAAAATTTGCAAGAAAAAATTCGTGATCCCCAAGCCCAATCACAAGCCCTACCTTTATTTGGTTATTACGGTACTGGCAGGCTTTGGAGTCATAAGCGCGTCACCAGCAGTAAAAAAACGGGTGATGAAGTCAGCAAAAATATTCGTACCTTTGCTTACCAAGATTGTTTAGACCCAGCTTCCAGTTTCAGACAGTTTGAAGAATGGTTTTCTCAAGTGTTTAAGATCGCTCGTGAGCAACAGATTAAAGCTTTAGAACAAGACAAAAAACTAAGACTGGAAGAAACAAGTGCTTACCAGCTGATACAAGTGGTTCAAACAACAGTGAATCACATATTAGAGCCGCTAGGCTGGCATAGCTTGGCTTACAGTGAGCAGTTAGACCAATCCTTGATACTGCAGCACTCTAAGCAAGGTGTTTTAAAAGTAAGCCAGTTAAGTGATGGTATTAAAAATATGCTTGGCATGGTGGCAGATATTGCTTACCGCTGCGTGCAACTCAACAGCCATTTAGGCTTGCAAGCGGCTGAAGACACCACTGGTGTGATTATGATTGATGAGGTGGATATGCACCTGCATCCGCAATGGCAACAAAGTGTACTGGGCTCGCTAATGAAAGCATTTCCTAGCCTACAGTTTGTGGTAACCACGCATAGCCCCCAGGTGCTGACCACCGTTGCCTCTGAGTCTATCCGTATTTTTAAAGACGGCGAAGTGTACTCAGCCCCAAAAGGCAGTCAAGGTGCTGAAGCATCGCGCTTATTAACACGTATATTTGGTGTTGCTACACGCCCTCCCTTAGAAGAAAATACTAAAAATTTAGAAGAATACGCTCAGCTTGTTTATGCTGATAAATGGAATACAGAAAGCGCGTTAAAATTACGAAAAAAGTTGGATGAGATTTTTGGTAATGAAGAACCTAAGTTAACTGAATTGGATCTCTATATAGAAAACAGGGAATGGGAGCTCAGCCTTGAAGAAGACTAACAAGAGCAATTGTCCTGTTTTTTTAAGCTCCTACGCACAGAGTAACCCTGATGCTACATGGGAAGATTTTAGGCAAGACAGTCAAGGTCAAAGCTATAGGACGGTAAGGCTTCAAGCAATTCAAGATCAAGGTGGTTTATGCGCTTATTGTGAAACGCCTAGTCTTGATAAACCTGAGAAATTCAGCATCGAGCATTATCATCCTAAAGCTGATACCGCTAACCCAGCAATTAATTGGGCTTTAAAATGGGATAACCTGCATGCTGTTTGCAGGGGAGGGCGAGAGAAAAGCCCTGATGCGACACAAGCTTACCCAACCCCGGAAAACTTAAGCTGTGATGCTTATAAAGACCACAGGGTAACAAAAAAACAGTTACCAGAAGATTGTGAAGGCTACGTGTTCAATCCTTTGAGCATGCCAGCAGCAAAAATTTTCAAGTTCAACAAAAGCAATGGAGCATTGGAAGTCGATAAAGACGCTTGTGCAAACATCTACTACTACGGTTGTAATAATTTTCCAAGCCTTGCTGATTTAGCCGAAGAAACATTACGGGTTTTAAACCTGAACTGCCAGCGGCTCTGTGATGCAAGGCTTGAAGTGTTAATTTTCTACAGCAGAAAGATTAAAGAAGCACGGCTTAGAAATAACAAACAAATATTTCAGCAGCTTGCTCAGAGCTGGTTTAGCACACGTTGGCCTAGCTTCTTCACAACCAGAAGAGACCTGCTCGACCAGAATCAAGCCGCTGAAAAATATCTACAAAGCATAAATTACAATGGCTAGCTTATGTCTTATAAGTGAAAACTGATTTCCGAACATATCCAAACTAGCACCATTGCAATTGTTTTATACATAGATATCAGGGCGTTTGCAACGCCCGTGTCGCCCTAAAGGGACGACTTACATTTGATATGTATTTGCCGCACCAATGCGTGTATAGGTTGCTCTTGTACGTCTTTCTTTGGGCCGGCAACAGGACGGTTACGCAGCGTGGCTCGCAATAAGCTAAAGAAAGGACAATAATTAAAATTAGTTACTCGTTAAAGAATTTGCGATGTTCTGGGTAAATAAATTACAAGGCAGTTAGAAAACATGATAGCTACAATGCATCCAGCGCTCACCCAACCCAAGCCCCTTAACACTCATGAATGGTGGGCTGACTCAAGTAGTTGCAAGGATTTTTACTTAGCGCTGCAATTCTTTGTGGTGCAAGCGATTGCTAAGCAGACAGGTGAGCGAGATGCAGATGTAAGGCGTAGTTTATTGCAGCTTTGGCCAAACTCAGCGGAAAAGGCGATAGATGATTATGCTTTACTGTTTTCCGAAAATCTCACTGATGAGCAGCAAGACCAAGTAGATGCGTATGACTTAAAAGAAACCCTCAAAGGTACGATAATACAAATCGTAGGTGTCCATTTTCCAGCACCTGAGCCAGAGTCAGATTGGGATTACCAACAGCTTTTTTATTTAACGGAGAAACTACACTTTGTTGATTGTCACTTTTATGGTGATCAAGTTTTCACTGAGAGTTTTTATACAGAATATTCCACTGATATTGTTTTTTTAGACTGTGTTTTTCATAATAATTGGCAAGTGATCACGGTTGATCTCCCTAGCTCAGGTTTACCACTATTCGACGTATGCGAGTTTGAGGGAAAGGCCATTATTGAGGGTTATACCCCTACTAGTGGTTACACATGCATTTTTAGAAACTGCACACTAAATGAAGTCATCATCAAAAATACCGAGATAGATACATATCTATTCGATTTCTTGATAGAG
>DATERS010000167.1:0-26977 GCA_035271365.1 Thiopseudomonas sp. | reverse complement strand
TTAAACTAAAGGTCATAGGTGCGATTGTAGCAATTTCCGCGATTGATCTTTTAAAGTCGTTTATGGATATATCACTGACAATGAACGATGCAGACACCAACAGTTTAAAATGGAAAGTCATTATTCACATGGCATTCGTTGTATCCGGCGTACTATTTGCCATTATGGACAAAGTAGCCGGTGATACTAAAAAGCACTAGGGCTTATCACGTGGCACGAAAGCCCCCGTACTTTTAGCTCAGGAATGGATGGCGCTCGGCTGCAGTGATGACTCTGATGCAGTCTGCAAAACTAAACGGATACGATCCGTATGCCTATCTGAAGGATATTCTGACGCGACTGCCAACACAGAAAAACAACGCCAATGATGAGCTGTTACCGCACAATTGTGCACCGGCGATCGTTAGCAAGGTGTGATGGCTGGACGCTTACGATGCGCTGCATCAATGGATGCTGATTCACCGCCAGAAAGTACCGGATGGCTCCGGCACGGCCAGAGCATTGGATTACAGCCTCAAACGCTGGACAGCGCTGACGCGCTATCTAGACGATGGCGCGGTGCCGATTGACAATAACTGGGTAGAAAACCAGATCCGTCCCTGGGCGCTAGGCCGCTCCAATTGGTTGTTTGCCGGTTCACTGAGAAGTGGGCAGCGCGCTGCAGCAGTTATGACGCTGATCCAATCCGCCAAACTCAACGGGCACGATCCGTATGCCTATTTAAAGGATGTTCTGACGAGACTGCCGACGCAGAAGAACAACGCTATTGATGCGTTGCTGCCGCACAATTGGACGCTAAAACTTAATGATATATATGTTACGGCCAGCCCGTGACTCGGCTCATGCTCACCGCGCTCACGATACATTCCCCACCTTGGTTAATATAACTGTGGTTCTGTAGTGATAGTACTGTGGCGCTTGAGGCCTTTATTTATAGTCGGGACACAAACAAAGCTGAATTTGCTATTGCTGTAAGCTATTGCTAAAGTTGCGGCCTCTTTGGGGAGTAGCCTGCTTCCGATATTCGGAAGAGTTCGTATCAACATACTTGGCCAAATGCCATGGTACGGACACCGTTCGGTTGGCGAGACCATCGATATACTCATGCCTAAGGTCGGGCGTGTGCGTATATCGTGGACTCAATATGCCCGACCGGAGTAATCTAATGAACCCTATAGCCCTTCTTTTACTTGCTTTTGCAATGTCCACAGATGCCTTTGCCGCTGCAATTGGCAAGGGCGCAAGTCTAAAAAAAACCAGCTTCTCAGAAGCCTTAAGAATGGGGTTGATTTTTGGCTCAATCGAAGCAATAACACCTGTGATAGGTTGGTTGATTGGTAAGTCGGCATCATCTTACGTAGAAATCTGGGCCCACTGGATAGCATTTTTTCTATTAGTGGTTTTGGGCTTGTACATGATTTATGAAGGCATGAAGCCCGACTCAGAAGAAGTAGACAAACTGACCAGCCACTCTTTCCTTAAAGTTTCTCTAACTGCAATAGGTACTAGCATTGATGCTATGGCTGTTGGCGTGGGGCTAGCTTTTATTAATGTGAACATCTGGATTGCAGCTGCTCTAATTGGACTAGCGACGACATTCATGGTGACACTGGGGGTGATGTTAGGGCGAACTATTGGTTCCGTACTGGGACACAGAGCGGAAATTTTTGGCGGCCTTACGCTCATAGCGGTAGGCGTATGGATATTGTTGGGGCACTTGTAGCGCTTAAAAAACAAACCTCCCTCTGGCTTAATAGTGGAGGGAGGGGTGCAAGATGAGTTCACCAGACGCATACGCATGACATTGGTAAAGTACTGATGCATTACAACACCGGCAATGACAATAAAAAAGTGTTAACGGCGGCCAGCATGAATCCTTCAGTTTTATGGTGCTGGCTGAGCATCTGGAGAAGCGACAAAAGGCCTGTTTGAAGCCATGTCGGCCATGTTGTCTGCTCAGGTCGCCAGCAGGAAATACTGAGACTACATAGAAGAAGCTATTGTTCGCTCGGCGGACCGACTATCAGCACACAGCTACGAGCTGGGTACTGCTTTCAAAAACAAACCAGCCGACCAGCTTTTTACCAGCGTGCATGGCGGTCGCAAGTATAAGCGGCTGGCTCCAGCTCAGAAGTCAGCATGAGAAATGTCCGCAATGAACAATCCAGATCGGTAATAAGCCGGGCTTTTTTGTGTAAGAAACAGGGGATAAGTAACTTGATTTCCATGTAGTCAGTCAATGAGCGTCAGGATCGCTGTGTTTTTGCAAGCCTGAGCTATTCAAGCACCATATTACCCCAAGTAACGGCCTCTCTATGCCCCATGGTTCTCAGCAAAGGTGTTGTTTAAGCAGACTCCAGAACAGTATTTGTCAGCTCCAATTATAAAACCAGCGAATTCTATGCGCAATCGGTTCGAAGCCTAATGTCTGCAGTTGCTAAAATGCAAAGTGCACAGTTTGCTACTAATCAATGCACACTTTTCCACCCTAAAACTTAATGTAAGCCTCCAAAAATACAAAACCGGAGCTTTTATAGGGCTAGTTAATGTGCCACTACAGGCTTAAAAGTGAGCATGCACGGGTTGCTGCCTGCAGACGGCTTGCTAAGGCTAAAAAAGCTGCGTATAAACAATGGTTTACGGTTAAATAAGTTAAGTGGGCTTGGCAGCGAAACGCGCATGCTTACTAATATAATGTTAGAAGAGTCAATCTGATGAGAGTAAGTCGGAAAACTATTGGGACTCTATTAACTCTAGTGGCACTCTCTACGGTGCTTTTTCACTATATGAGTGACTTTTTGGCTATCGACTCGTGCTTGGATTCAGGGAGAGCTTTCAATTACAGCTTAGGCGAATGTGGTAATGCAGAGCATTATGAAACTAAACCATACGTGGCTAGATTCTGGTGGTTAATTTTAATCGCCTCGGCAAGTGCTATTGCGGGGGTTTATCTTCTAACAAAAAGCTCAAAGGCGACGCCAAAAAACGGCGCGCTTTAGCTTGGCGTTATGTACTTCGAGAAAAGTTGGAATTATGAACTACTTTGAATCTCCTTTTTTAGGTGTTTCGTTGCTAGAACAAGTGACGAATCCAAATATTATTGTTGGCAAGCATAGCTACTACTCGGGCTATTATCATGGTCATAGCTTCGACGATTGTGCGCGTTATCTCAGTCCTGATAGAAATGACGTAGATAAACTGATAATCGGTAGCTATTGCTCTATAGGTTCTGGTGCCGTATTTATGATGGCGGGAAACCAAGGCCATCGAAATGACTGGATTAGCACATTTCCATTTTTCTACCAAGACAATGAAACCTTCGCGGGTGCCGAAGACGGATTCCAACGTTCGGGCGACACCGTCATTGGAAATGATGTTTGGATTGGCTCCGAAGCCATGATTATGCCTGGTGTGAAAATTGGAGACGGTGCGATTATTGCGAGCCGTGCTGTAGTAACCAAAGATGTAGCGTCATATGAGGTTGTGGGCTCTAATCCGGCGAAGCATATTAGGTATCGGTTTTCAGAATCAGAAATTTCTATGCTGTTAGACATGGAATGGTGGGCTTGGCCTGATCTGAAGCTAAAAAATTGTATGAAATACCTTTGCTCATCGGATATTGAAGGTCTATATGGGTATTGGAAAAAGGAAGTCCGCACATAACAAAGCCAATCACGGCGACGCCTACTACATTGCGGCTTCGCCTCCATTCCGTAGTCGCGCATGTTGGCGGCGTTATGTGCTCGTACGATTCCAAAGGAGGTAAATCATGGAAGCAACACAGGAAGCTATTTTCCAACTCATGCGATTTCAAATACTTGCGCGAGCTCGCGCAAGTATTTGAAAGATACGCCATTTGACTCTGGATACATCTATGCTTGGGACGCTTGTGTCTATCCCGCCTTCAACGATGGGGCAGACTGGCATAA
The DNA here is from genome assembly GCA_035271365.1 of Thiopseudomonas sp. Taxonomy (GTDB): domain Bacteria; phylum Pseudomonadota; class Gammaproteobacteria; order Pseudomonadales; family Pseudomonadaceae; genus Denitrificimonas. The sequence goes on along the minus strand of DATERS010000167.1, from coordinate 23,048 downwards.
ACCATTTCCAAATCAGTTCTTTGTATCAGAGGATGAGGTGCATGAACTTGCCAAGCTTTTGGGTGAGAAATGGTTGGCCAAAGAAGCTATCAGCTTCTACGACATCGAATCGAAATACGGCGTCTATGGCTCTGTGCGGTCCGATTCAGACTGGAGTCGTGCGAAATTACTCACAGCCTGCCGCTACATGGCACTCAACAGAATGTTTGATGAGCAGTTTTGGTCAAAAGTCACAGAAAACGGTAAGTGCCCCAGTGAAGCTCTTTCTCTCGCAACGGAGCTGCAGGAATCCGATATCTACTTGATGTAGCATATAACAATTCGCTGTAGCCTACCGGCAACTTGCTACGCGGGCTACCGGCGGCTGAGTTCAAGCGTGTGTGCCGGGCATGGCACTTAACTAGCGAGGTGCAAGTCCACGTACCAGGTATTCGCAGAGCCGAAGGTTAGCGAAAGGACAAGGGCGTTGTCGCGAGGCAGGGTCTGAAGGAAGTCCAACGCGAAATCGCGGGGCGATGAACAAGAACTCAATATGAGGTGTGACATATTCGGGGCCAGCGGGCACGTGACTGCTAAGCCCTCCATCTGCAATTGGAATATGTTTTATAAATTGAGTGTCTACGCGAGGAAAGTTAACATCGCAGGCGAAAAGCAGTGCTTTTCGAATTCCCTGCTCAACTTACCCCGGGAGGTCTGCAGTGTGTTGAAGGAGCAACTGACAATGGAGCAATCGATTGTGAGCGCATTGCAGAAATCAGCAGAAGGCATATTAGGCCGCACTCTTGCAGCTGAAGGCCTGAACAAATCATGGAAAGTACTCGTTGGGGAAGTGTTTCTGAATGGCACCTGTTAAGCAGTTATCACTGCCTCTGGATAAGTCAGGCGACAACTAGGCTGACACATAGGGGAAGCCGCTCGATCATTAGGTGTTAATGCAAATCTGCTTTACAAATGGAAAATCAGCAAGAAGCTCAGGCCAGCGGTACTGCATTGAGCACTGATGAACGCGAAGAGCTTAAAAACTGCGGGTCGAAAATAAACGTTTGCGCATGGAGAAAGACATCTTTAAAAAGGCGTCGGCCTTCTTAAAAACGCCACACGCAATATGAACGGCGTGCCCGATGAAATCAAACTTAAGTACGTGTGCCGCTGTGCACAAGAAGACCCAGCCTATGGCGAGGGTGTAGCGAAAGCACTGGGCGTAGAACTGCCAAAATAAACAGTGAACGCTGTTGAGTATCACATTACAGGCCCCTATTTAGGGGCCTGTAATGTTTTAAGTCTCGTAATAAAGCGGGTGCTTGCTAGGTGCACACACGATGCAGTGCACCCTTTCTTGGCTAAATAAATCTTTAGAGCGGGCTTTACGCAGGTTATAGCTATTGCGCAGACACGTGTCCTTATCCTGAGCTGGGCAGGCATCAGGCACAGTATTGGAGTGGGTATGCTCTGCGTGCGTTTTCTGAGTTGTGTACTCCGCTTTAGACAGAATATTTGAGAGCTCTGTGTGCATTTGCTTGCTGTCGTCCTGTACTGAATGTTTAGGGTTCAAAATGTGCCACTCCTTTCGCGTGAATAGTGTATCTAATAGCCTACTGCAAACACTTTGTCGATTTTTATACTAAAGCCTACAGCTGTTTACAATCGCTGGTCATATATCGGTAGTGCTGCAGGCCCAGTCAAATGCAAAGACTTGTTTATTATCAATACAGTTACGCATTATAAACGCTTGCAAATAGGAATCAATCGCATATAGTGGTCGGCGGACTGATAGCAGGCCACTGTTGTCTATTTGATTAAAACGCTTAAGGAACTCATCATGCGCGGTAACCGCTTTGCAATTTTTCACCCCTTTTCACTGTTGGCTTTGCTGCTGTGTTTAGTTGCGCCTATTCAAGCCCAAGAAATACTGACGATTGAGCATGCTCAGGGGCACACCCAAGTGCAAAAGCTGCCTAAAACAGTGGCGGTATTGGATTGGTCCACGCTGGATACCATGGCGGTGTTAGGTATCGAAGCCCAGGGGATTCCAACCTCCGGTATTATGCCGCCGATGTTGGGGCAGTATGCCGAGGCGCGTTTTGTGCGGGTGGGCACCTTGTTTGAGCCGGACTATGAGGCGCTGAAAAATTTAAAGCCGGATCTGATTATTTTAGGCCGCCGCGCCAGTGGGAAATACCAAGAGGTGGCCAGCTACGGTCCGACTTTGGACTTAACGCCAGACCCAACAGACCTATTAGGCAGCGTGGTGCGCAACACAGAAATTATCGGACAGGTATTTGATCGTGAACAACAGGCCGCTGAGCAGATTGCCAAGCTGCAGGCATCGGTCAAGCAGCTACAAACCCTTAGTGCCCAGCAGGGTAAAGGGCTGACGTTATTGACCTCAGGCGGCAGAATGAGCGCGTTTGGCATCGGTACCCGCTTCGGCATGATTCATGATGTGTTTGGCGTGGAGCCGGCGGTGGCCGATTTAAAAGTGGGTCGTCACGGGCAAGCGGTGTCCTATGAGTTTTTGCTGGAAGCCAATCCGGACTGGTTGTTTGTGATGGACCGTGACGCAGCTATTGGTCGTGAGGGCGTGGCTGCGCAGCGCATGATGGATAACGAGCTGGTAAACGCCACCACAGCAGGTGCGAAAGGGCAGATTGTGTATCTGGAGCCGGTCAGCTGGTATTTGCTGGATAACAGTGGTTTAGGTGTGATGCAGAGTAACGTTGACCGTTTGCTGGACGTTTTTTCTAAGTAGCTCTTATCTTCTAGCTGTCGTTGACCGGGTTGCGCCCTGTCAGCGCACGAATCTGTTTAGCTGCGTAGGGCAGCTCTTTTCTAGTAAGCGAGTTCTATGACTGTCATCTCGTCTGCACGGGCTCAACCACCCATTTGGTTGTGGTTATTAGGCACACTGGTGTTGGTTGTTGTGTTAACACTGGTCAGTTTAAATGTGGGTGCCAGCCGCATGAATCTGCTGCATCTGTTTACCCAGCCGGATGATCGTATTACCCAGTTGTTATTTGTTAGCCGCTGGCCGCGCACCTTGGCGCTGATTTTAGCCGGTGCGTCTTTGGCGGTGGCCGGTTTGTTGATGCAAATGATGGCGCGTAATCGCTTGGTCGAGCCGTCGATGGTGGGCACGGTTGATGCCGCCGCATTGGGCGTGCTGCTGTGCACTATAATTGCGCCCAGCATGGCGCTGTGGCTGAAGTTCAGCGTGGTGACTTTATTTGCCGCCATGGGAATAGTGCTGTTTTTGTCAGTGCTAAAGCGCATTCCACTGCGCTCAGCGTTGATTGTGCCTCTGCTGGGATTGGTGTTAGCCGGTGTGATTGCCGCAGCCAGCGGTTTGTTGGCCCATCAGTTTGAGCTGTCACAAGCCCTGCGTGCTTGGAGTAGTGGTGATTTTTCGGCGATTTTGCGTGGTCGCTATGAGCTGCTGTGGGTGGCGGCGGGCATCATTGTATTGGCGATGTTATTAGCGGATCGTTTTACCGTGATCGGCATGGGTAAGGATTTTGCCACCAATGTGGGGGTGAATTATTCAGCACTGCTCGCACTCGGGGTGCTGTTGGTATCGATGATTATTGCCAGTGTGGTGGTTATCGCCGGTGCTTTACCTTTTATTGGTTTGATTGTGCCCAATCTAATACGCCTGTTGATGGGCGATAATCTGCGCCGCGCCATTCCTTTAGTGGCGCTGACCGGTTCAGCACTAATGCTGGCCGCCGACTTGCTGGGTCGGCTGTTGATTCATCCCTATGAAATTCCTTCGGCAACGCTATTAGCCATCGCCGGTAGTCTGATGTTTATCGTGATGTTAATACGGGGGCGCAGGCAATGGGCTTAACGAAGCGCGGTCGATGGCTGTTAGGCCTCACCGCTGTGCTGGCGCTGGCCAGCGTGCTGGGTTTTATGACCTTTAATGTGCACAGCGATTTGGCGTTTATTGTGCAGTACCGCGGCACCCGTTTGTTGGGTATGTTGTTGGTGGCACTGAGTATGGGGTTAGCCACTGTGGTGTTTCAGACCATTACCCATAAACGTATTTTAACCCCTTCGCTGATGGGCTTTGATGTGCTCTATGTACTGGTGCATACACTAGCATTGCTGCTGTGGGGGACTGAGCTTGGTAAAAGTTGGCCGCTGGAGTTGCGTTTTATCCTCGAAGTGGCGCTGATGGTGGCGGTTGCCTTGTTGCTATTTCGTTGGCTGTTTAACGGCTCAGTGCGGGGCCTGCACATGCTGATCTTGTTGGGTATGGTCGGTGGTTTGCTCTTTCGTGAGTTGGCGGATTTGTCGGCGCGCATTTTTGATCCCAGTGAGTTTTCCATTCAGCAGGGCAGCGGCGTCGCCAATTTTAATCGCATCAATCTGCAGTTGTTATGGGTGGGCTTAGCCGCGGCTGTGCTCTGTGGTGCGCTGCTGTTTCGTTTGCGCCGCCAGCTGGATGTGCTCAGCTTAGGCCGTGATGTGGCGATAAACTTAGGCGTGCCCTATAGCAAAATCGTCACGCTGTTAATGCTGGTGATCTGCGTGCTGCTGTCCATTAGCACTGCATTAGTGGGGCCCATGTTGTTTTTCGGTTTATTGGTGGCTAATTTGGCGTACTGGATTACTGGTAGCCATCAGCATCGTTGGACCTTGCCGGCCAGTGTCTTAGCAGCAATTGTTTGTTTGGTGGGTGGGCAAGTGCTGTTTGAGCATCTACTTAATACCCGTTTGCCCTTGGCCATGGTGATCGAGCTTTGTGGCGGGGTGTTATTTATTGCGCTGTTGTTGCGTGGAGTTAAACAATGATTGAAATACAAGGCGTGAGTAAGACTTATCACGACAGGTTGGTGGTGGATGACGTTAGCATCAACATCAGTAAAGGTGGGCTGACCTCTATCATTGGCCCTAATGGGGCAGGCAAATCCACCTTGTTGTCCATGATCAGCCGCTTAACACCTATGACCGCAGGCAGTGTGCAGGTCGATGGCTTGGATGTCACCCGCACCCCAGGGCCGGAATTGGCGAAACGTCTGGCGATTTTACGTCAACACAATGAATCTACACTGCGTCTGACGGTGCGTGATTTGGTCGCATTTGGCCGTTTTCCCCACTCAGCTGGACGTCTCACTGATGCAGATCAGCAACACATTGATGAAGCCATTTATTATCTAGCTCTGGATGAGTATCAGCACCGTCACCTGGATGAACTGTCTGGGGGGCAACGGCAGCGGGCTTATGTGGCCATGGTGATGTGCCAAGACACCGACTATGTGCTGCTTGATGAACCGCTGAATAATATTGATATGCACCACGCAGTGGGCATGATGCAGCTATTGCGTCGCGCCGCCGATGAAAAAGGTAAAACCGTGGTCGTGGTGCTACACGATATCAATTTTGCTTCTTGCTATTCAGATCAGATTATTGCGATGCGCGCTGGGCAGGTGGCCTATCAAGGCACCCCCGAGCAGATTATTCATGGTGAGGTGCTCAGTGATATTTATCAGCTGCCTATGGCGGTCCATGAGCTAGCAGGGCAAAGAATTTGCGTGTATTTTCGTCAGCAGTAATGCCAAGTTATCTCGATAGGTAGTGCCTATCGTGTGGTTATATTTAATTGATTAGATGTATATGAGTGTTGAGATTACTATGTACTTAACGCTTATTTTGAGCCGACAGGAGAATCAAGATGACAGATAAACCTAAATTAACATCCGTATCAGGATGTCCAATTGCTAATAACCAAGACAGCCTAACCGCAGGTCAGCGTGGACCTATGCTGCTACAAGATGTGTGGTTCTTAGAAAAGCTGGCCCACTTTGATCGTGAAGTGATTCCCGAGCGCCGTATGCATGCTAAAGGCTCCGGTGCTTTTGGTAGCTTTACCGTGACCCACGACATTACCCAGTACACCAAAGCAGCGCTATTTAGCGAAGTGGGTAAGCAAACCGATATGTTTGTGCGTTTCTCCACCGTGGCTGGTGAACGAGGTGCTGCTGATGCTGAGCGGGATATTCGTGGCTTTGCCATGCGTTTTTACACCGAGCAAGGCAACTGGGATTTAGTGGGCAACAACACCCCAGTGTTTTTCTTCCGTGATCCATTAAAGTTCCCTGATCTGAACCACGCGGTTAAGCGTGACCCACGCACCAACATGCGCAGCCCGACCAATAACTGGGACTTCTGGACCGGTCTACCTGAAGCGCTGCATCAGGTGACTATCTTGATGAGTGATCGCGGTATTCCGGCTTCTTATCGCCATATGCATGGTTTTGGTTCGCATACCTTTAGCTTTATCAATGCTGATAATGAGCGTTACTGGGTGAAGTTCCACTTTAAAACCCAGCAGGGCATTAAAAACCTCACCGACCAAGAAGCCGCTGAGCTGGTGGGCCGTGACCGTGAAAGCTCACAGCGTGATTTATATGAAGCCATTGAAGGCGGAGACTTCCCACGCTGGACTATGTATGTACAAATCATGCCGGAAGCCGACGCCGCTAAAGTGCCGTATCACCCGTTCGATCTGACTAAAGTGTGGCCAAAAGGTGATTACCCGCTGATTGAAGTGGGTTACTTTGAGCTGAATAAAAACCCTGAGAACTACTTTGCCGATGTTGAGCAAGCTGCGTTTAACCCAGCGCACATTGTGCCGGGCATTGGTTTCTCACCAGACCGCATGTTGCAGGGCCGTTTGTTCTCTTATGGTGATGCCCAGCGCTACCGCTTAGGTGTTAACCATTACCAAATTCCAGTGAACACTCCGCGCTGTCCATATCACAATTATCATCGTGACGGTGCGATGCGTGTGGATGGCAACCAAGGTAGCCGTTTGCATTATGAGCCTAATAGCCATGGTGAATGGCAAGAGCAGCCCGACTTCTCTGAACCGCCTTTGGCGCTAGAGGGTGCTGCGGATCGTTTTGACTTTTGGGAGGATGAGCCGGACTACTTTACCCAAGCAGGTAATTTATTCCGCTTAATGACCCCCGAACAGCAGCAAGTGCTGTTTGAGAACACCGCACGCAATATGACCGGTGTACCCGATGCAATTAAGCTTAAGCACGTGTGTCACTGTGCGCAGGCGGACCCTGCCTACGGCGAGGGCGTGGCTAAGGCGCTAGGCGTCGAGCTGCCAAAATAAGCGGTTAAAACATCGTAAAGTGACAAACCACAGGCCCCTTTATGGGGCCTGTTTTGTTATGAGTGTTTATTCTGCAGCTATTGCGTAACCGCTATTGGACGAAATGTTAAACTCAGTTTAGGATCTGCGCTGGGTTCAGGGCAGCCATTAAAGTTTAACAGCCAGCACAGAGTACCCAAGCGCTAGTTGCTTGAGTAGTGCTGGGGTTCTTGAACTTTTAAAGCTCCCAAACGAGGTTAATAGCGGCATGTCGTCCAGGCTGGCTTGCACGTGCTAGACCTTGGTCAGTGCTGCTGAGTCCTTGCACGTTGTTCCAATTCCAATAGCGTTTATCAGTTAAATTGAATAGGCCCGCGTTCACCGAGAAGTGTTCATCAATGTGCCACCAGCCATTTAAATCCAGTGTGCCATAACCTGAGGTGGCGTATTGATTGTTGGTTTGTGTTTTATCGATACGTTTTTTGGCAGCCACTAAGGTCCAACTTAAATCACCACCAAACTGCCCATTGGGCTGGTTATAAGCCAAACTGAATACCCCTTTAAGGGGGTCGATGCTGTTGAGTGCTTCACCGCTGCTTTCATCTTTGCCCCGTGCGTAAGCAATATGCCCAAGGGTACTCCAGCCATCAGCTAGGCCTAAGGTGTCTAAGAACAGTTCACCTTTAACTTCTGCTCCACGAATGTTCACGCGATCTTTGTTGATGTATTGAAATTCACCGAACGGGTAGCCGGGTTTAGTTGAAGGACGACTGACTTGCTCAATAAAGTCGTCATATTGATTGTAAAATAACGCTGCACTGAAGTTACCAATACTGTAGCGGCCGCGCAGTCCTAGTTCGAAACTGTCACTGGTTTCAGCTTTTAGGTTGGTATTCGAAAGGGTGCGATACATGCCTGGGTTCTCAAACTCTCCAAAAATCTCCACTGCTTGAGGAGCGCGATACCCGGCAGCGTATTGGCCGTACACACTGTGTTGCTCATCCACTTGGAAGGTAATACCCAGTTTAGGCGAAACGGTGGAGTCGCGGTAATTGCTGGGGTTATTGTCTACGGCGTTACTGTTGAGGTAGTTGCCAGTGACATGGGGCTCCATTTTATAGTAGTCGTAGCGCAGCCCGGGTAACAATGTCCAGCGGCCCAGTTGAATTTGGTCCTGAATAAATAGGGCGTATTCGCTGGTGGTTGGGTCGGGAAAATCGCTGGTGGGTTTAACTGGATTGACCTGTCCAGAACTGAGCAGAGTATCACTGCCGACGCGTAAATCTGAGCTCTTAGTACGCTTAATATCAATGCCATAGGTCAATTGATGCTGACTGGAACCCAGCACAAAAGTCTTATTGAGCATGCTATTAAAGGCCCATAGTTTTTCTTGGTAATCTGAATCTCTCACACGGCTTTGTGCTTGACCTGCAGCAAAACGACTTTCATAGGTACGTTGGCGGGTTTTACTGTCTTGATAGGTTAATTGGCTGTTAATTCGATCAGCAAACACACTATCGAAGGTCAAGGTGTGGGCCAGCGAGTAACGTTCACGATCCACACTGTCCTTAGCATCTTGACTGTGCGTGATAGCGCCAAAACTGGACGTGCCGTAGTTGCTCATCACCTTACTGTCGGTGTCGTCAGCAAACTTTTCATAGGTTAGTTGTAAGCGCTGCTGTTCACTGAGCTCCCAGCCTAATTTAGTTAGTAAATTATCCCGAGTGTAGTCCTGAGGATTGGTTTTGGTGCGTTGTGCACCGCTGCCACCGTGCTTGCCATGGCTGGCGCTGGCATGCCCAGTGCGTCGGCCGAGGTGCATTAGTGCATCCATGTTGGCATAGCGGGCAGCCACTGTACCGCTGCGCAACCAGCTGTCATCAGCGCCGTCATAACCGGTTTTCAAACGCAGATACATGTCATCACCTGCCTCTAAATAATCGCCAGCATCTTTAGTGATAAAACTGACGGCTCCGCCAATGGCATCGCTGCCGTATAGCGAGCTGGCGGGGCCGCGAATAATTTCCACCTGCTTAACCGTGTCCAAATCAACGTAATCACGCCGTGCATTTAAAAAACCGCCAAAAGCAAAACTGTCAGCCACGTTGACGCCGTCGACTTGAGTGAGCACCCGATTGCCGCCAATCCCACGAATGGTAAAGCCTGAAAGTCCAAAGCGGCTGTTGCCACCGGACACTGAAACGCCAGGTTCATAGCGGATCAAATCTTGGATGTTTTTAATGTTTTGCTGATCAATTTGCCGCTCATCATGCACCGATACAGTGCTGGGAACTGCGCTGAGCTTCTGCTTGCTACGGGTGGTAGTAACAGTAATGGCATCAAAGCGTGTGGCAGGTTTTTCGGCGGCCATAGCTGCAGCGTTACCCATAAGTAAAGCAATCAGCAGAGGTTTTAGTTTGGCAGGTGGGTAGGTGAGCATAACAACTCCTAGTCGTATTTTTAAGCAACTGAGTGAAATAGTAATGTTTTTTAGTGTGCTACTAAGAAGCCTGATGAACTCTAAATGAGGTTGACTATCAAATGCAAATAATTCTTAATAGCGTTCAGGTAAGCGGATGATTGATTTATGTTAAGAGTGCTTTTTTACATAACGTTGTCGTTGACAGTGCATGTTGTTGCTCTGTTGCCTTGGTTGGTAGGAGAACCTTTGAGCGCGTCAGCAATGTCAGCACAACAGCTTAAGCAGCGGGTGTTAACAATGCCGCGACTAGCAATTCAGTCGACGGCTCAGCCAGCGCTCAGTGCCGTGCAGACTAGAAAACCTTCAGTTGCAGAAAAAAAGCCAACGCCAAAACTGAAGCCAGAGCCAACGGAAAAACTGAAATCAGCAGAACCAAAGCTAAAGCCGGAGCCAGTAGCAAAACCGGTGCTGCAACAGGCAGCGAGTAAAACAGTGAAAAAAGCCGTGACTAAGACACAAGAACTTGAGGCACGGCAGCCATCATCTGTCGTAGCTCAAGAACAGCCACAGCGCAGCGCCGGGCAGCAGAGAGACAGCAAAATGTCTGCCATAAAGCAGTCCAGTCCAGCAAAACCTACAGAGCAGCCCGTGGGTCAAGAAGTACTGAGTAAGCAGCCGCGTTTTGCCAGCACACCGGCTGCGCCAGTGTATCCAGCACAAGCCCGTCGTCGCCAACAGCAAGGCACCGTTTGGTTGGATGTGCGTTTGGATGCCCGTGGCCAATTGCTTGAACTGCAGTTGTTGCGTTCTTCGGGCGTGCAAAGTTTGGATGAGGCGGCGTTAGCCGCGGTGAAAAAATGGCAGTTTTTGCCAGAGCAACAGGGTGGGATTGGTGTGCCCAGTCGGGTGCATATACCTATTGAGTTTGCCTTTACGGCAACACGTTAAACACAAAGAAAAGGTGATGACATGAATACGATGGCAATGGGTCAAACAGCAGTAACTGGTTTAAAAGAGTTTCAAGGGCACGACTTATACTTGGCCTTGCAAGTGTTGCGTAACGAGCAGCCACGCCTAAGAGCCCGTGATGCTGCAGCACAGTTGTCGGTATCGGAAGCAGAACTATTGGCTTGTCGAGTGGGCGAAGATGCCTTGCTCCTGCGCACCAACTGGCAAGAGTTATTACCGGCGCTGCTAACCCTCGGTGAGGTTATGGTGCTGACCCGTAATGAGCATTGCGTGCATGAACGCCATGGTTATTACCGTGAAACCACCATTACTCCCAATGGCAAGATGGGTTTGGTGGTGTCGCCGGACATTGATCTGCGGTTGTTTTTAAGTGGCTGGCGCAGTGCTTATGCGCTCAGTGAAGAGACAAAGCGCGGTACCCAGCGCAGTGTGCAGTTTTTTGATGGGCAGGGCAGCGCAGTGCATAAGGTTTTTTTAACAGATAACAGCGACCTTTCAGCGTGGCATGCATTGGTTGAACGTTTTGCTGCGGCTGAGCAAACATCTGAATTGAAGGTTGAAGCTGCACCCCAAAAAACCGCCGAGCTACCTGATGAGCAGATTAACGTGGCTGTTTTGCGTGAGCGCTGGGCAGCATTAAAAGATACCCATCACTTTTTCTCGCTGCTGAAAAAAGCCCAAGTGACCCGCACCCAAGGTTTACGTTTGGCGGGTCGTGAGTGGGCTGAGCCTCTATCAGTGGATAGCTTACCGCAGTTATTTGAGCAGGCCAGTGAACAGCAACTGCCCATAATGGTGTTTGTTGGCAATGACCACTGCGTACAAATCCACAGCGGCACAGTCACCAACCTACGCTGGGTGGGTGATTGGTTTAATGTGCTGGATCCAGAGTTCAGTTTGCATTTGAAAGCCCATGCCATCACGCAACTGTGGCGGGTTCGTAAGCCCACCAGCGATGGCGTGATCACCAGTTGGGAGGCCTACGATGCGCAAGGCGACTTGATTGTGCAATTGTATGGCGTGCGTAAACCCGGAATTCCCGAGTGTGCTAAATGGCGTGCGTTGGCTGAGAGCTTTTCTGCCTTAACGGCGATGGAGGCTTAAGATGCCGGCTTGGTTTATCAGTATGGGGCCGCTCGGCTGGCCCCTTGCGTTGTGTTCTTTGCTGGCGTTGGCACTGTTATTGGAACGCTTAAGTGTGTTTTTAAAACTTCAGCCGATCAGTGAAAAAACTTTACACAGCAGTGCCGCAGCCTGCCGTGCTTGCAGTATCCAGTCATGCCGCAAGCGACCCAGTGGCTGGCGTTACGGTCTAGCGTTGCTTGAGCAGCACGCTAGGCTACCGGCAGAACAGCGAGAAGAAGTTCTAGGCTGCTGGTTGCAAGAAGAGCGCAACCGTCTCAACCGACATTTGCGTGTTTTGCAAATGGTCGGCGTGTTGGCACCCATGTTGGGCTTGCTTGGTACAGTGCTGGGCATGGTCACCATGTTTGCAGGAATTGCCGAGCAAAACGGCCCTGTAACCCCCGCGCTGCTCGCCGATGGTTTATGGCAAGCCTTATACACCACGGTCTGGGGCATGTTGATTGCTATCCCTGCATTGGCGGCCGGGCAGGGCTTTAGCTTTTGGGCTGAGCGCTACTTGGAACGGGTGCAAATGCTACTCAATCGCTGTCATTTAGCCTTTAACGGCTTGGACTTGAGCTTAGCGGAAACTGTGCCTAGCGCTGCAGTTGCGCAGTGGAGAGCATCATGATTCGCCTGTCGCAAGCTGGGCTGCCATCGGCAAGTTTATTGCCTGATTTAACCCCGCTGCTGGATGTCATCTTTATTGTTTTGGTTTTTTTCCTATTAACTGCGCAACAACCTTTATTGGAGCTGCCGTTGGATTTACCGAAAAGTGCCACCGCGCCGAGCGCAGCAACGGGGCAAACCATTGAACGGGCGGTGATTATGTTGGATGAGCATGGTGCATGGCGTTTTGCTGGACAGCCACAAGCTGACTTCAAAACATTGCGTGATGTGCTTGAGCAGCAGCCACCCGCAGCGGTGGATTTAGCGTTGCACCAACAAGCACCCTTAGAACAGTTTCTACAACTTTTAGCAGTGTTACAAACACTGGGCATTGATGACACTCAAATACTTATGGAGGCACAAGGTGAGCATGCGCATTAAGGCTTTAATGATGGTGCTGGTTCTGCACACTAGTGCCGGGCTGGCCGTGGCTGCTGAACCTGCTGTAGAACGGGTGGTCAGTGCCGGTGGCTCGATTTCTGAATGGCTGGTGGCGGTGGGTGGTGAAGCACACTTAGTAGGGGTGGACACCACCAGCTTACACCCAGCCAGCTTGCAGGATTTACCCAGTGTGGGCTATCAACGTCAGCTCGCTGCGGAAGGGGTGCTTACTTTACAGCCCCAGCTCCTGATTGGTAGTGCAGAAATGGGACCGCCTCCGGTGCTGGAACAACTGCGTGGAGCAGGGGTGCATATCGAAATACTGCCAGTGGATGCCAACCTGCAGTCTGTGCAGCAGACGGTACGGCGCATTGGTCAAGTATTGCAGCGCGAGCAACAAGCCGAGCACCAGCTGGACGGTTTTGAACAGGCGATGGCCCTGCAGCAGCAGAGATTAAAACAGCTGCAAAGTGACGCACCCCGGGTATTGTTGGTGTTTAGTGCGGGCAATGGTAATCCGCTGACCGCTGGCGGCAATACAGTGGGTGACTGGTTAATCAAACAAGCTGGCGGCGAAAATTTAGCCCGTCACCAAGGCTTTAAAGCATTGTCCGATGAGTCTGTATTGGCGCTTAATCCGCAAATTATTATTGTTGCCGATCGGCACAATAAAGGCCTCGAAGCATTATCCGCTGTGCTATCCAGTACACTTGCTATGCAGCACACCGATGCGTTTAAAAATCAGCGCATTATTGCCATTGATCCAACCATTTTGGTGGGCGGTTTAGGGCCACGTATTCCTGAGCAAGTCGCGCAGTTAATCGAAGTCTTTCACCCGCAGCTGCACACTGTGGCAGAACAAACTGTGGCTAAAAAATAATTAAACTGTTTGCCGTGGCCGCAGCAAAGTTGGGCCGCGCAGCCTGCAGTAATTGCGCATCAATTGCGCTTTAAGCAGTCATGGCGAGGGCCGGGTGCCCAGTGTGGATTGCAAAAGGATAGGTGCGCCTAGGGTGTGGTATGACAATTTACAGACAAAAAATGATAGGTACTTATGTTGAAGACCAATTCTAGACTCTTTGTCTTGCTCGGGATGTTGTTAGCGCTGGCACTTATTTTGTCGTTGGCATTAGGGCCAGTCAGTATTGCGCTGCAAAATATAGCCAATGTGCTGTGGCGCAGCCTGGGTTTTGCTGTGGTCAGTACCCCAGCCTTAGAACAAGCACAATTGATTATCAGCCAAGTGAGATTACCGCGGGCGCTACTAGGGCTGTCGGTGGGCGCAGTTTTGGCTTTATCAGGTGTGGCCATGCAGGGATTATTTCGCAATCCGCTCGCTGACCCAGGCTTGATTGGGGTGTCCAGCGGTGCTGCTTTAGGTGCAGCAGTGGCCATTGTGGGTGGCGCTTTGTTGGGTGGTATTGATGAGGCGTGGAGTCCTTATGTTTTATCCCTATGCGCCTTTGCCGGCGGTTTAGGGATCACCGCTTTAGTGTACCGCTTAGGGCGGCGCGATGGGCAAACCCATGTGGCCACCATGTTGCTCGCGGGCATTGCCTTGGCCGCTTTGGCCGGATCGGCGATTGGTTTATTTACTTATTTAGCCGATGACGCCACTTTGCGCACCTTAACCTTTTGGAATCTGGGCAGTTTAAACGGCGCCAGTTATGCACGGTTGTGGCCGTTACTGCTAATCACCATGGCGGTGGCCTTGTGGTTGCCACGGCGTGCTAAAGCGTTAAATGCGTTGCTGTTGGGCGAATCAGAAGCTCGACATTTAGGTTTTGCGGTGGAAAAACTGAAGCGTGAATTGGTGTTTTGCACAGCGTTGGGGGTGGGTGCTGCAGTAGCAGCAGCGGGCATGATTGGTTTTATCGGTTTGGTGGTGCCACATGTGTTGCGTTTAGCGGTTGGCCCCGATCATCGTGTGCTGTTACCCGCTTCGGCGTTAGTGGGTGCCAGTTTATTGTTATTTGCCGACTTAGCTGCACGCTTGACCCTTGCCCCTGCTGAGTTGCCCATCGGGATTGTTACTGCATTAATTGGCGCACCTTTTTTCTTGTATTTACTGCTTAAGAGCCGTTTTTGATGGGTACATGTCTTAGCTGCTAATACCCATAGACAACTGTTTAATGAACACCGAGAGTACTGTTGGAGAATTAATTTTGATATTACAGACACGTCAGTTGGCAGTGCGGCGGGGCGCTTGCACTGTGTTAAGCGAAGTTAATTTGGAGCTGCAAACAGGGCAAGTGACTGGCGTGTTAGGCGCCAATGGTGCCGGTAAAAGTACCTTGTTATCGGCCTTGTGCGGTGAGTTACCGGTGGCGGCGGGTGAGATATTATTGCACGCTCGGCCATTGGCTGATTGGTCCGACCTAGATCGAGCCCAGTACTTAGCAGTCTTGCCGCAGCATTCGACTCTGAATTTTGGTTTTCGTGTTGAGGAAGTGGTTGGCATGGGACGCCTGCCGCATTCCACTGGGCGGCAGGTGGATGCGCAAATTATCCACGCTGCACTTGTAGCGGCTGATAGCGAACATTTGTTAGGCCGCAGCTATTTACAACTGTCCGGTGGGGAGCGGCAACGGGTACACTTGGCTCGGGTGCTTGCGCAATTATGGCCCGGTGGTGCAGGGCAGGTGTTGTTGCTTGATGAACCTACTTCCATGCTCGATCCCTTGCATCAGCACAGTATTTTGCAAGCCGTACGTACCTTTGCGGACCAAGGTGGAGCGGTGCTGGTGATTGTGCATGACCTTAATTTAGCGGCGCGTTACTGTGATGACTTAATGTTATTACATAAGGGCCATGTGTTTTCTTCGGGCTCACCGGAACAGGTTTTGCGTTCTGAAGTATTACAGCAGGTGTTTGGTTTAGAAGTCTTAGTACAAAAGCATCCAGAGCGTAATCATCCGTTGATCATAGCAAAGTAGCGCTGAGATTCAGGGTGTTAGCTCGGGGCGTTTATTTTCATAGAGTGCAAGGTGAATGAATAGGTGTGTTAGATGCGTTGGTTAGTTTATATAACGATTGGGTTGCTCAGTGCCTGCCAGGGTATACCTGACCAACAGGTGGATGTTGTGGCAATTGATGACGCTGCTGAGCACGCCTTACCTCAGTGGCAGAGTCCAAGAGAGCTGGGCCACGCAAGGCTTGGCCAGATCCTTGATGCGCGCACTGGCGCGCAATTAACACCGGCCGCGTTAGTCTCCGAATTAGCCAAGGCACCCCTAGTTCTGCTGGGTGAAAAACACGACAACCCAGACCATCATGCCTTGCAGTTATGGCTGCTGGATGCTTTAGCAGCACGGCGTGCGCAGGGCAGTGTGGTATTAGAGATGCTCACGCTTGATCAGCAAGAAGCAGTGAAGCAAACCCAAAAGCAAGCACGGACAGGCGCAATACCCAGTGATTTACCCGCTGCACTGAACTGGCATAAAGGCTGGGACTGGCAGCAGTATGGTAATTTAGTCAGCCACCTTATCCAGCAGCCGCATCCGTTACTAGCCAGTAATTTAAACCGTGCAAAGTTAATGGAAATTTATCGCAACCCACCGGTGCTCCAAGGCACAGCATCAACCGCACCGCAGGTCACCCAAGATTTATCTGAACAGATTCGTGAAGCCCATTGTAATAAATTGCCCGAAGCACAGTTGCCAGCCATGTTGGCAGTACAACAGCAGCGGGATCGCAGTATGGCCAAGGTGCTGTTAGCTGCGCCACAGCCAACCCTACTCATAGCGGGTGCCTACCACGTGCGTTATGACTTGGGCGTACCTTTGCACATTAGGGATTTGCAAAATGACCTTGCCGACCAGCAACGAGTATTGATTTTTGCTGAAGCGGATCAGGATATTCAGCCAGATAGTGCAGATTTTATTTGGTATACGCCGGCTGTTGCAGAGCAGGACTATTGCGCGGACTTATAGCAGCGCCACAAGCCAGCTGTACTCATATTACTCAACCCCATGGTTGATAATAAAGAGTTGTCTACTGGTATTAAAAGTCTGATGCTGATTGTTTAATCATAGTTGATAATAATCACTTGGTAGTGATTATTATTTAGGTTGTAGTGTTCTGCATTCATTAACCAGACGTTCTGGCTTTATCTGTGCGGAGTGCTCGTCTATGTCCTTTCCTGTGTTCCGGTTATCCTTGGCCTGTTTGGCCACTCTCAGTGTGCCCAGTTTTGCGGCCGACCTTCAGCTGGATGACAGCATGATCACCGCGCGTGGCTATGCCAGCGACAGCTTTGATACACCTTAAACCGCAAGCGACTAGCCAAGGGCCCGCAGGTAACTTGTTGCGTGGTCAGCTCGGTATGGCGCTACAAAGTGATGGCGCATGGGGACGGAATCCTGTGTTGCGTGGCTTAAAGCGCGAGAGTGTGGTGGTGATGGTGGATGGTTTTCGGGTCAACTCGGCGCAACCGCAAGGCCCTAGTTGTCGCCTGAATATAAATTACAGGTACGCTTTCAATGGCCATCTAAATTGACCCACATCTGGCCATTGATTTTGACCCACTTACAGTATTGCTGGAAGTGTTAAAGGTAAGCTGTGTGCCTATCGCTGGAAGGGCGAGCAGACCTTAAGGCAAGAGCAGTTTGTTTGGGTTGAATAGACTTTCTTTTAGGTCCATTCGTATTTGGTTTTTTATTACTGCTGCACACGCTTAATCACGCCCATCTGCATACCAAATAAATGAAAAATGTTGTTTAAAGTCTGTAGCGTTGGGTTTCCATCGTCGTGCTCAATTTGTCGTAAAGCCCGCAAGGAGATTTTGCACATACGCGCAAATTGATCTTGACGTAGACCCGTGACGTCTTTGCGTAGCCGACACACCGCTTCTCCAATGCTGACTTTGCCCTCGGCAAGCTGCTCACGCAAATCGTTTAAATAGCGCTGGCGCTCAAGAATATCCATCAATACAACTCCCATGCAGTAAGCTGTTGCTGCAAGCGGCGCAACGGAATTCTAGGGTGTTGCCAGGTTTTATCCGGCAGACCTAAGTCTTGCAGCAGGTCAGGTAAAGCTAACAATTGCTGCGCAGTATCGCGCAACTGTTGATACAACCACTCGTGGGGTAGGTCAGCGAGTTCACTCACCAGTTGGCAGGCTGCCAACCAATCAACATTTCCGGCACGCTCAACCGCTTGCGGCCATTTAGTCGTGCGAGTAATGCCTTCATCGTCCATGACCATGGGTGCTAAGTCATAAATCGGTGCCAAAGATATAGCGTGCTCACCGCGAATGATCGAGGTGTTTCGGCCATGATTATCGCTATTGCCTAATACTTGGTTTAGTAGATCTCTACGTAGATATTCCACTACTAAATCAGCAATATCTGCATTTTGTTGCTCAGCTCGCCAAAGGGCCAGTAAACGTTTAAGCACATCCAAATGTTGTAAATAACTACCGGGCTCTGTGACTTCTAGTAGCGAATAAATCGACTCAACGGCATACCTACACACGTGTTGACCTTCTACTTTTCGATCAAAGCGCCGCATCCATAAGCTAGGCTTGCTTCCTTCTTCAAGTGCCAACCCGTCTTGATCAACTGTTGAAAAACCAAGCTGTTTAATGGCGCGGTAATAACAATATTCACTGCGCAAAATATCCTTATCAGTGGCGCTAGATTTGTGACGTGGGAACTTAATAAACCAATGCGCCACTGCACGCTCATCAGCCAAGTTTGCATCTGGATATAACAAACCATCAGTTGCCTCGGTCAGTAATAATTTAGGCGCTTCTCCACCAGCTCCCGTAGCGCCACCAATAGCTGCGCCTTGCTCGTAAGCATATTCTAAAAAACGATGATCTCTTTGCACCACTTCTTGGCGAGCAAAACCAAGAGAGGGCGCTGAAGCGATTAATTCAAATGCTTCTTTGATTCGTAAATGGCCAATCGGTGCAGCCGTACACTGCGCAAGTAAAAAAACGTCCATTGCCATATTTACTGGGCACAACTGCCCATAGCGTTGCTCTAAAAATCGACGCGCCGCACCTGCAGGAGCAATATCTTGTAATGCAGCCCACACGGATGCATGTGAATATGCATCCCAACTGAGTGGTAAATTGGCGCTAAGAGCCCATGCTAAACACGTTTGTTCTTTATCGAGATACTCTACTAGGTAAGGGGATACGTAGCCTAAGGTGCAGCCTGCTCGTAACCCTTGTTGCGCATTGGAAAAACTTAATTGGGCAGCATCGTGCCAGTGGTTTTCTGCATAAAGTTGTACAGTTAAATGATCCATTAGCTCACCATAAGGCAATATAATGCCTAAAAAAGCATCGTGCATGAGTAAAGTGGCAATATAATGCCTATAAGCTCAAAGAGCAAAGGATTTAGGGTATTAAAATGCCGAGCTGTCGCCTTTGCTCCGTGTGTAGTGGAGCTTTGCACGAGTATCTCGTCTTTGAGCGTTTAGCCACAACGCATCCGCAACCCTCTATGGTGGCTACGGGTACCGACTCGGATAAGTTTTATACCCGATATTAAATATACGGCCAGCAAGAACGCTGCAAGGGTATTAAGGCCATGATTGCTTGCCCAATGAGTGCCGACTATCAATCCACCCCGTCTTTAAAATCACGCATTACGATTCACTACATGTGCTCATTCACAATAGAAGTTTATAACTTTGTGACTGCTTCAATGCACATTTTCTTTCCAGTCAAACGCATGGTCACCACAGTTAGGTAGAGCTGAATTTCTTTTCAGTGGAGTCGTTTTTTGTTTACGCTAAACCTAGCTTTTTCCAGCTCATAGAAAAACGCGCCTGTCAAGCCGATCCCCCTCCCAAAATGGGCTGGTGATAGGGCGAGGGTCACAAGTTATGCCCGAGAAAATGTACAAATTCAGCAAATATTTTGTGAGGATTTTTTCTGAAGTCTGCAGAGTTGCAAGTCAGGAATAATGTAGTAATCTTGCCTGTAAGCCACGGTTGACAGGGGGTGTAGCTTTATGTACATTAAAGACTCTTGCGAGGGTGACGCACTCATAACCCGAAGGTCGTAGGTTCAAATCCTGCTCCCGCAACCAGATTAAAAAGCCTTAACTTTCAACGAGTTAGGGCTTTTTTTATGCCTGTCATTCCTACCTTAAAAATCGCCTAAAAAGGCTCTGTGCCCAAACCGTGCCCTGTGCGTGCCCACTTTGAAATATCAGGTTTTTAGATGCGTTCGATTTTGACCGTAAGTCTTTTTAGGGCACTGCTGTTTTTCATGGGCCGTTAGTCTATATTTACGCGGCTGGGCGTTCATGTGCAAGCTGCAGTTGCATGCGGTATTACCAGCAAAGATTCATGGCGTAGCTCTATAATAATTGGGTGGAAAACCAGATCCGTCCATGGACGCTGGGTCGCTCTAACTGGCTGTTCGCTGCTGCAGTCATGACGCTGATCCAGTCCGCGAAACTCAACGGGCACGATCCGTATGCTTATTTGAAGGATGTTCTGACCCGTCTGCCGACGCAGAAAAACAACGCTATCGATGCGTTGCTACTGCACAGTTGGGCACTGGCGATCGTTAGCAAGGTGTGATGGTCAGGCGCTTACAGTTGTGTAGAGGAAGCCAATTCTTAACGTGAGATTTGTGCCACACTTTGGCTGTTAGGCGGCATCATTTTCTTGACCATTTGCTCTCTGATATCTGTGCTGCAAGAGGCCATTGCTAAGCTCCGTATTGTCTGTACGATTAAAATTAATCAAGCGGACAACTGTGTGACGGAGGGGGCAGCTTAAGTTGATTGAGCATGATTTTATGAATCGTCTGTGGCGGATGTACTTGCTTGCGGAGCGTAAGTTTTTAAAATTAATTGAACTGCACTTTCTGCACTAATTTTGTGTTCCATAAAATCAGTCATAATGGCGTGCATATCGTTATTGTTCATGGATATCATTACCGCGCGGCGCATATTAGCCATGCGTAAGTCATAGATGCTTTTCTTGCCACAGCTATTGAAACCCTCAGTTGATACATCAACTCGTGCTGGTGAAGCACCGCTGGAGATACTCATGTTTCGCTGGAATTCTTTATCAAGCAGCATGCGGGCAAAGTTTTTTTGCTGTGCAGTATCGTTAGTGGGCGTATCAAAAAAAACCACATGATCGGTATGAAATAAATAAGCACCTTGGGTACCAGGGAAACGTATGCAAAGGTAATCGACATCAGCTGTTGCGCCTAGATTTTCTAGTTCACTGCCGACCCAGCTGCCTTGGATTTGCATCAGTACTTTGCTTTGGAGCATGGCTGCGGCGTTTTCATCCCATGAGTTGTTGACCGTATTTGCAGAAAAATAGTGTGTGAGTTGTTGAGCACGCATTAAAGCATTGATTAATAACTGCTTATCACCTGGAAGTTGCTGCCGATCGATAAACAGGCGACGGTAAAACTCGAGTCCATTACTGCTGATGGCTACCAGTTCAAATAAAATAGTGTATTCCCACCCTACTGTCAGCGAGACTAATCCTGGTATGCCCATCATTTTCGCACGCTCAAGCACCACCAGTAAATCATTTAAAGTCTCTGGTATAGGTAGATCTAAACGGGTAAATAGAGCTTTGTTGATCCACAACCAATTGGTTGAGTGACTATTGATCGGAGCAGAAATCCAGTGGCCTTGAAACTTTGCTGTCTTTTGGATTGCGTCAGGAATAACGTCTTCCCAGCCTTGCTCTTGTGCTACTTCATCTAAATTCAGTAGGGAAAATGTATTGTTGTATGGATGCACCTCACTACTGATTAGCATGGCCGCGGTTGGAGGATTGTGCTGCTGTATATGTTTTTTTAAAACGTTTGAGTAATCTGAGTTGTTATAGCTGCGCATGCTTTGATCTTGCACGGTGATGCCTTGTTGTTTAGCATGCTGCTTGACTAAAATGATATTTTTAATTTCGCTTTTTGAGACCCACCAATGCCAAAAATCGAAAGTGTACTCATCTGCTGCTATAGCGCTATTGAATGCACAGTAAAAGCTGAGCAAAAATGCTTTTACGATGAATAGGCCGTTAGTGTGTGTTTTACTCATGATTGTTCGTAATTCCTGCTGCAGGGAGTGACAGGTGCAATACCTAGTAAAGTGTTGTTAGCTATATTATATATTGCACAAGATAATCTAGCAGCGTGCGTGTGGCTAAAGTTATGCTCAGGTGCGGCTGAGTAAAGGCAAATAAAGTCCGTTGCTCTCTCATTTGATTGATGTATGTACTGGTCAACCAAAAGTAGACGCTTTGTGTTTACAGTTTTCATATTCACCAACAATGCACTGCAAGCCCATGAATATATCGAGTAGATCTATCATGTTGAGCAAATTCGCAAAGACCTTCCACCAGATACACGACAGACCACCAGACATGATCCGTATGCCTATTTCAAGGATGTGCTGACGAGACTGCCGACTCAGAAGAACAACGCCATTCATAAGTTGCTACCGCACAATTTGGTGCCAGTGATCGTTAGCAAGGTGTGATGGCCGGACGCTTACTGTTTCACGCATGCTTTTTTGATGAAATAACACAATAAGTCTGACGCTTTATTCTGGTATTCTATTTTAGTAAAGTCCAGAGAACTCATCGTTAGGGCTCGTGGGCTACAGAATAAATAAGACAATACAAAGAATAATAATTTAAATGCTTATCATGAGTTAGATTCATTTTAAAGTTTGTGAGGTTTAGTAATTATAATGTTTCCTTGCTTGAAATGAATTTATAGAGCAATAAATGATGTTTATAAATGGTTTGAAAGAATGATGGTTGTTCAACTATCAAGGAAAATTTATGCTGAAATTTAAGGTTAAAAATATCAAGAAAGATTTTTTTCTTTAATAGTTTCATTTTTTATATCGTCTTTAATATTTTATGGTTTTTTTGTTTTTCAAAAAGAGGAGGTAAGTGCTGATAGTAACTTAGAGCGATTTCATGCTTTAAGTAAGTTAACAGATGTTGCAAATAGTATACAAAGAGAAATTCAAAGTGCAATCGTATATACAGATTTTTTCTCTATTATTATTTTACATAATCCAGATATAAAACCAGAGCTTTTAGAAATTTACTCTTATTGGGCATTAAAGCATAATAAAAATATAAAAAGTGTTCAATTTGCACCAAATGCAGTGATTCAAACGTAAGCGCCCTTAAATCAGCACCATTGCAAAACGATTACTCAGTTTAACCCAGCTCCACGTTCCAAGGCAGTAGTGCTTCGAGCTTTTCAAGTGTGCCAGCAGTCGCGATGTGTAAGCGCCCTTAAATCAGCACCATTGCAAAACGATTACTCAGTTTAACCCAGCTCCACGTTCCAAGGCAGTAGTGCTTCGAGCTTTTCAAGTGTGCCAGCAGTCGCGATGTGGTCAAGAATATGTTTGATATAGGCTTG
>DATERS010000166.1:0-8930 GCA_035271365.1 Thiopseudomonas sp. | reverse complement strand
GCCAGAGCCAGAGCCAGAGCCAGAGCCAGAGCCAGAGCCAGAGCCTGTGGTTGAGCCTGAGCTGCCGGTAGAAATTACTGAGCCTGTGGTTGAGCCTGAACTGCCAGTAGAAATAACTGAGCCCGTTGCGGCGACAGTGGTTGAGGCAGAAGTAGAGCCAGAAGTAGTAGCTATAGCTGAGCCGCGGGTGCAGGCAGATGAGCCTGAGCAGGTTATTGCTGCTAAGCCATCACGCTTTAATATATTCGCGAGTCGAGATGTTGTTGCGCCTGCTCCTGTCGCAGATCCAGAACCTGCGCCTGTTGTGGTTGCAGAAGTCGAGCCTGAACCAGAACCTGAAGTCGAAGTTGCTGCAGAGGCTAATGTGCCAGCGTTGGCAGCTAACTTAGCCGGACAAAGTAAACCGCAAGGCAATAAAGTGGGTTGGTTTGCCCGCCTCAAACAAGGTCTAGCTAAAACCAGCTCCAGCCTGGGTGAAGGCATGGCCAGCTTGTTCCTTGGCAAAAAAGAAATTGATGACGATTTGCTGGAAGAGTTGGAAACACGTTTGCTGACGGCCGACGTGGGTATGGAAGCGACCACCGCAATTATGGATAACTTAACTCGCCGTGTGGCACGTAAAGAGTTGGCCGATAGCGGCGCGTTGTACCAAGCCTTGCAAGTGGAAATGGCTGATTTACTGCGTCCTGTTGAGCAGCCGATGGTGGTGCCAACCAGCAGCAAGCCCTATGTGATTTTAGTGGTGGGCGTCAACGGTGCAGGTAAAACCACCACCATTGGTAAGTTAGCACAGCGCCTGCAAAACGAAGGTAAAAAAGTTATGTTGGCGGCCGGTGATACCTTCCGTGCAGCCGCAGTTGAACAACTGCAAGTCTGGGGTGAGCGCAATAAAATCCCGGTGATTGCTCAGCACACCGGTGCCGACTCTGCGTCAGTGATTTTTGATGCGGTACAAGCGGCACAGTCGCGTGGTATGGATGTGTTAATTGCTGACACTGCCGGACGTTTGCACACTAAAGACAACTTGATGGAAGAGCTGCGCAAAGTCGCGCGGGTGATGGGCCGTCTGGATGAGAGCGCACCGCATGAAGTGTTATTAGTGCTGGATGCCGGTACCGGACAAAATGCCATTAACCAGACCCGTCATTTTAATGAAACCATTCCCGTGACTGGTTTAGCTTTAACCAAACTGGATGGCACAGCTAAAGGTGGAGTTATTTTTGCCTTAGCTAAGCACTTCCAAATTCCCGTACGCTATATTGGTGTCGGTGAAGGCATCGATGATTTACGTGATTTTGTTGCCGACGATTTTGTTAAAGCATTGTTTGCCGAGAAGGATTCTGAATGATCCGCTTTGAGCAGGTCGAAAAGCGCTACCCCAACGGCCATGTCGGTTTGCATGAGTTAAGTTTTCGCGTGCGTCGCGGTGAGTTTTTATTTGTCACCGGTCATTCGGGGGCGGGTAAAAGTACCATGCTGCGTTTGCTCCTTGCCATGGAGCGCCCGACCAGCGGTAAGCTGCTGTTAGCGGGACAAGATTTATCCAAAATCAGTAACTCACAGATTCCGTTTTTACGCCGCCAAATTGGTGTGGTGTTTCAGAATCACCAGTTGCTGTTTGATCGCAGTGTGTTTGCCAATGTGGCATTGCCACTGCAGATTCTTGGCCTGCCGCAAGAAGAAATTAACCAGCGCGTCAGCCTAGCGCTGGAGCGCGTCAGTTTAAAAGATAAAGCTCTGCAGGCACCGTCGGACTTATCCACAGGCCAGCAGCAGCGTGTCGGTATTGCGCGCGCGATTGTGCATCAGCCGGCTTTATTGCTGGCCGATGAGCCCACCGGTAACTTAGATCCGCGTTTAGCGGCAGAAATCATGTCTGTATTTGAAGATATTAATCAACTCGGCACCACCGTATTAATTGCCAGTCATGACTTGGCATTAATTGCGCGTATGCGTCAGCGCATGCTGACCTTGCAGCGTGGCCGTTTAATTGGCGATGGAGAGGCTGTTTAATGTGTTCTGCCCGAGTTACGCCTGATCAACCTGGCGAGCGCGTTGGCGCTACCAACAAGAATCAAGTGGCCAATAGCCTGTCCGATACCCGCGGCTTTCGTCATCAATTTCGTGCTTGGGTCGAAAATCATCGAGCCAGTTGCACCGACAGCATCAGCCGTTTAGTCCGCCAACCTTTGAGTAGTTTTTTTACCTGTTTAGTGATGGCTGTAGCATTAAGCTTGCCGATGGGTTTGGCGTTATTGCTGGAAAACGTCAGCCAACTCGGTGGCTCATGGCAGCGTGCTGCACAAATCTCTCTATTTTTAGAATTGGATGCAGGCGACACCTACGGTGAGGTGCTGCGCGATAAAATTGCCGAACACCCACATGTGGCCCAAGCGCAGTGGATCAGCCGTGAACAGGCGCTGACGGAGTTTCAAGAGCAGTCTGGCCTAGGTGATGCGCTGCGTGATTTACCCGATAACCCCTTGCCCGGCAGTATCTTAGTCACCCCTGAAGTGATTGATAAAGACACCCTAGTGGCGCTGCTGGATGAGCTAAAAAATATGCCCAAGGTACATCAAGCCCAGTTGGATTTGATGTGGATTGAGCGCTTAGCTGCGATTTTGCAGATGGGTGAACACTTTATTTTTGCTTTATCGGTGATGCTGATTGCCGCGCTATTGTTGGTGGTGGGTAATACCATTCGACTGCATATTGAAAATCGCCGCATTGAAATCGAAGTGATTAAGCTGGTCGGTGGTACTGATGGTTATGTACGTCGGCCATTTTTATATATGGGCGTTTTATATGGTTTAGCTGGTGGTATCTTGGCCTGGCTGCTGCTGGCGTTTGGTTTTGAGTGGCTGAATGAGTCCGTGGTGCAGCTGGCGCAACTGTATGGCAGTGAGTTCAGCTTATCGGGCGTACCAATCGAAGATGGCTTTTCATTATTACTTGGTGCAGTATTACTGGGTTACATTGGTGCTTGGTTAGCTGTAGCACGGCACTTGCGGGAATTATCACCGCGTTAGTTGCAAAGCCTTATAGAGTCAGAGTTTGCGCAGAATTTTAGCGCAACACAATGGAACTTTATTGCATAATTACCATCTTATGTACAATAGTATTATTTAAGATATTGTCACCCGCTGGAGGATAGTTAATGACCACCACGACCGCATTACAGATTTCCCAGATGCTCAGCCCAGGTGCAAACCTGCAGGCGTATGTGCATTCAGTCAATACGATTCCGATCTTGTCCGTTGAACAAGAGCGCGACTTAGGTGAGCGACTGTATTATCACCAAGATTTGGATGCTGCCCGCCAAATGGTTATGGCCCACTTACGTTTTGTGGTGCATATCGCGCGCAGTTATTCAGGTTATGGTCTACCGCAAGGCGATTTAATCCAAGAAGGTAACGTCGGCTTAATGAAAGCCGTTAAGCGTTTTAATCCAGAAATGGGTGTGCGTTTAGTGTCCTTTGCTGTGCACTGGATTAAAGCTGAAATTCACGAGTATGTGTTGCGCAACTGGCGCATCGTTAAAGTGGCCACCACTAAAGCACAGCGTAAATTGTTCTTTAATTTACGCAGCCATAAAAAGCGTTTAGCGTGGCTGACCAATGATGAAGTCACTGCAGTGGCTGATTCTTTAGGTGTGGAAGCACGTGAAGTGCGCGAGATGGAAAGCCGTTTAACCGGCCATGATATGTCGTTTGACCCATCGGACAGTGACGATGATGAGCGTGCTTATCAGTCACCGGCTAACTATTTAGAAGACCACAGTTACGATCCAGCCTTACAGTTGGAAGCTTCTGATCAGACTGAAAATGCCAGCAATAGCCTGCATGAAGCGCTGGGTGAGTTGGATGAGCGCAGCCGCGATATTCTGCAACAGCGCTGGTTATCGGATAAAAAAGTGACGCTGCATGAGCTTGCGGCTCAATATGGCGTATCGGCTGAGCGTATTCGACAGCTGGAAAAAAATGCCATGAAGAAAATCAAAGGCAGTATTGCTGCGTAATTGATTATTGTGCGGGTGACTCAGAAGGCGACTCTCAACAGTCGCCTTTTTTATTGCCTCGTGGTTTGACAGTACGGATTTGGCGAGCTCTGTTGACTGCCTGCATGGGTATATTGAGAAAATGCAGCGTGCAAACTCGGTTGCTTTAGTTGCGAGTAGTTCATATAGCCGCTGTATAGAAAGTGATCTAGCGAGGATAAGCACATGTCGCAATCGGTTCTAATGATTGGTGGTAGTAGCCGTATTGGCCAAGCCATCGCGCAACAGTGCAGTGCTGATGGCGCTGTGGTTAGCGTGATCAGTCGCCAATCTGCACCAGACTCTAATGTAGGGTTTTGGTATCAAGATGCACTGCAAAGCGAAGAGAGTAGTCAGTACTGTATTGAGCAAGCCTTACAGCAGCAGCCGGATACGATTTTTATTTGCAATGGCGTCTTGCACGATGCCAATGCGATGCCAGAGAAAACTATCCGCCAGCTCGATAGCGAACAACTGGCGCAACGTCTGCACACGAATGTGATTATCCCTGCGCAATATTTACGTGCTTTATTACGCTATTTAACCCGTACAGCCGAGGTTAAAGTCTTAGTACTCAGCGCTAAGGTTGGTAGTATCACTGATAACCGTTTGGGCGGTTGGTACAGCTATCGCATGAGTAAAGCTGCACTGAATATGTTGGTGAAAAATCTCAGTCTTGAGGTGGCACGGCTCAATCCTAGCGCCTGCATCGTTGCTGTGCACCCGGGTACCACCGATACACCGCTATCCGAGCCATTCCAAAGCAACGTGCCAGAGGGTCAGCTACAAACAGCTGAGCAGACGGCACAGCGCCTGCTCAAGGTGCGTGATGCACTGACCCCCGAGCTCAGTGGCGCGCTATTGAATTGGGATGCCAGTGTCTTACCCTTTTAATTGATACGTTGTGGAGCAGTGCATCTAAGTTGAGGTTGTTTTGAAAACTATAGAAAGTCAGCAGCAGTATTTTGAAGAATCCTTTAAGAGTTTAGATCTGCCGGATTTAGTCTGCGTCGGCACTGAGTTTGAAGAGTGCAGTTTTATTGATTGCACCTTCACCAGCGCCACTTTTGAAAACTGTAATTTTATCAATTGCAGCTTTGCGCGTTGCCAATTGAGTTTAATCCGCGTGCCTTATACACGGTTTTTTGCGATCAGTTTTGTGGAGTGCAAAGTGCTGGGCGTTGATTGGACGCGTGCCAATTGGTCGGCTTATCACAAAGACTTTGAAATCAGCTTTCGCCAATGCATCCTCAATGATTCATCTTTTTTTGGCCTGACGCTACAAGCACTGGTGCTCGATGAATGCAAAGTACAGGATGTTGACTTTCGCGAAGGCGATTTCTCCCATGCAGTGATGACCTACAGCGATTTTACCCACAGCCTGTTTATGCGCACCAACTTACAATCCGCGAATTTTGCTGAAGCTACGCAGTACTCGATCAATATCTTAGAAAACCAAGTGCAAGGTGCGAAGTTTTCTAAACATGAAGCGGTGTACTTGCTGGAGGGCTTGGGGATTGAGTTAGTGGATTAGAGTCCGCTATTCAATCATCAGCGGCAGTGTGTTGGTGTTTTTATGAAACACTGCCGAGCTGATTAATCTGTTTAAAACGGCCAAAAAATTGGAATAAAAATCACACCCAAGACCCAGAAAATCGTATTCAGCGGCAAACCTACTTTAATAAAGTCGCTAAATTTATAGCCACCAGCACTATAGACCATCATATTGGTTTGATAACCGACTGGGGTCATAAAGCTGGTTGAAGCAGCGAAAGTAATGGCAATTAAAAACGGCGTAGGATCAGCATTCATCAGCAGCGCGGTAGAAAATCCAATCGGCGTTAACAACACAGCTGCCGCCGAGTTACTCATCAGTTCACCCAGCGCCAACGCCATCAAATAGAGCACGGCTAACACTACATGCGGTCCCAGATGGCTGACCAAACCGATGCTGTTATCCACCAAAAATTGTGCTGCGCCGCTACTGCTCATAGCAATCCCCAGCGGTAACAGCCCAGCGATTAAGATCACGATCGACCAGTCGGTACTTTCATAAACATCATCGGCATGAATACAGCCGGCCAATGTCATGGCAACTGCACCTGTCAGTGCAGCAAGTGCAATGGGTAACCAACCCAGCGCAGCCATAGCCACCACAGCAGCCATAGTGGCGACGGCAAAGGGTGCGCGCCAACCATACTGCTGCGGCGCTTCACGTTGAGAGATAACAATCACACTTTTATCTTTACGCAGTGCCGCCAAGTCTTTCTCTGGTAAAGCCAACAGTAAAATATCACCAATACGCAGACGTAGGCTATTGAGCTGATTACGTACCACTTGCCCGCGGCGTTGCACACCCATCACAGAAGCGTTATAGCGCCAGCTGCGATTTAATACCGCCAGCAGACGTCCAGCCGCACGGGACTGCGGAGCGATCATCACTTCTGCTAAGACTGATTTGTCCTGCTTTTCACCTTTGAGCTGGAAGTCAGTTTGTGTATTGAATTCCAGTTTTTGCTCATCTTTAAGAACTTCAATATCAGACCAGACGCCTCGTGTGAGTAAAATATCGCCTTCTTGTAATTCTTGTGAGCGCGGTGACCAATACTTTTCACCGTCACGTAACAGCTCCAGGACATAGACATTGTAGTTCTTACTGAGGTGAGCTTGCTCGACTGTGGAGCCCAGTAATTTTGAGTCTGCAGTGACTTTTAACTCACTAATATAGTGGCCAAATTCATAGAGGTTTTCCAAGTCGGCACTGCGTACATCGGGTAATAACCAGCGACCAAAAGTGAGTAGATACAGGCAGCCGGCGACGGCGCAGATCGCCGCCAAAGGCAAAAACTCAAACATACTAAAACCCGGATGCCCCAGATCTTTAGCCACTGAGTTGACCAGCAGGTTGGTAGAAGAACCAATTAGGGTAAAGACGCCGGCCATTTGCGCCACATAGGAAAGCGGGATTAGTGTTTTCGAGGGCGCTAAACCGACTTTTAAACTGGCAGCAATCACAATGGGAATAAAAATCGCCACTACCGCAGTGTTATTGACAAAGGGTGCTATTAGGATGATTAAGCCAAACAGCATCAGCATAAATTGCAGCGGCGAGCGTGCTGAGCCCAGTAGTCTTTGTATACCGCCCAAGGCACCACTATTTTGCAGGCCAGTCGCCAGTATAAACATCGAGGCCACAGTGATGGTTGCGGGATTACTAAAACCACTGAGCGCTTCGCTGGGGCTGATCAGATCTAGCAGAGTCAAACTGACCAAGACTAGAATGGCGATGGCGTCGACACGCAGCTTCTCGCTAACAAAAAGCACCATGGCTGATAGTGTAATTAGCAAAACGAGAAAAATTTCAAGTGTCATAAGCGTCTCGCATGATATTTTTAGGCTGTAAATACGATAATTGTTGTTATAAGCAGTGACACTACTATCGTTGTGAGTAGATGAGTAGTTTTCTTATGCAGGAGGAGCTAAAAAGTGTCGACTTAATCATCCACTGCAGCGCCATATTATAGTGATAATGGCAAGCAGTAGTCGTGCGATGGGTCAGGGTTATCTGTAGTGAAGGTCGCGTGCGGGGTGGAGCGAGGATACAGAATCTAGTGCGAGGAGTGGCGGATGGTATCGTTCAATACAGATGAGAGTTCGCTATAAAAAGACCTCACTGAGCCAGATCAATGATTCAGTGAGGTCGTGTTCAGCTCAGGGCTGAGTCAAGCGATTAAGCTAAATCAAAGCGATCAGCGTTCATCACCTTAGTCCATACCGCGACAAAGTCGTGCACGAACTTTTCTTGGTTATCGTCTTGCGCATAGACTTCAGCGTAGGCACGCAGTACGGAGTTAGAGCCAAACACCAAGTCGACACGACTGGCGGTCCATTTCACTGCACCGCTATGACGCTCACAAATTTCGTAAGAGTTACGGCCAGTGGGTTTCCAGGTGTAAGCCATATCCGTCAAGTTGACGAAAAAGTCATTACTGAGTACGCCGACGCGGTCGGTAAACACGCCATGCTGGCTGTCACCGTAGTTGGTGCCTAACACGCGCATACCACCGACCAGTACCGTCATTTCATGCGCAGTCAGTTGCATCAATTGCGCACGGTCCAGCAACAGTTCTTCCGCGCTGACTACATAATGCTGTTTCATCCAGTTACGGAAACCATCGGCGACCGGTTCCAGTACATCGAATGATTCAGCATCAGTCATCTCGTCGGTAGCATCACCACGGCCGGGGGCAAAAGGCACAGTCACTGTTACGCCAGCGGCTTGTGCTGCTTGCTCAATACCCAGGTTACCGGCTAAGACAATGACGTCAGCCACGCTGGCACCGGTTTGGGCAGCAATGGCTTGCAGTACGTTCAGTACTTTAGCTAAACGCTCAGGCTCATTACCTTGCCAGTCTTTTTGTGGCGCTAAACGAATACGTGCACCGTTGGCACCGCCGCGCTTATCTGAACCACGGAAGGTACGCGCGCTGTCCCAAGCGGTCGTGACCATCTCGCTGAGTGTTAGGCCGCTGGCGGCAATCTTAGCTTTTACCGCAGCCACATCATAAGTTGTACTGCCAGCAGGCACTGGATCTTGCCAAATCAGCACTTCTGCGGGTGCATCGGGGCCGATATAGCGAGTGTTTGGACCTAGATCACGGTGGGTTAATTTAAACCAAGCGCGGGCGAAGGTATCAGAGAAGTACTCAGGATCTTTGTAGAAACGCTCAGAAATCTTACGGTATTCTGGATCCATCTTCATCGCCATATCGGCGTCGGTCATAATCGGATTATGACGGATGGATGGGTCTTCCACATCAACCGGTTTGTCTTCTTCTTTAATATCAATCGGTTCCCACTGCCACGCACCGGCTGGGCTTTTCTTCAGTTCCCA
>DATERS010000165.1:0-6200 GCA_035271365.1 Thiopseudomonas sp. | reverse complement strand
GATCTCGGCTACACCATTCAGTCTGGCCCGCTAAAGAATGTCAGCCTATTAGCACGTAACGTTATGTACCGTGGCTCACATACAACCGACATTGATGAAAACCGCGTATTGGTAAACTATACGTTTAATTTCTAATGCACTAAAAAAATGGCTCACCCGTTTGTAGATGGGTGAGCCATTTTTTATAGCTCGATAGTCTACAAATACGCCCGCACTGAATATGCAGGCGTATTTTTTTTACTTACTCAGCACTAGCGTTGCTAATCATCGCGTTGTACTCATCGGTAAAGAAGAACTTCTCTTCACCAAACGCAGGGACTAGGTCGTCATACCAGGTCGCTTCTTCATCATACTTAGCAAAGAACGATCTCTGTACCCAATCAGGATTACGACCCTGAATAAAGCGCAGCACAAAGACTTTCTCACCGTTGACTTCCATAATGCTCTGGATCTCAACTTTACCTGGACCAGCACTCATCGAAGGTCCACGCGCCGTACGGGCTAAACCAGACACTTGCTGGATCGCTTGACGATAAATCTCAAACGCCCGCACCAAAGGCACTTCAAAGTAGCGCTTGGCACCGGTGTCACGCTCAACAAACATATAGTACGGAATCAAGCCCAAACGCACCTGTGTACGCCACATGCGCACCCAAACATCTGGATCATCGTTAATATGCTGCACTAAAGGCGCTTGTGCACGAATCACTGCACCGGTCGCACGAATACGGCGAATCGCTTCACGCACAATCGGCGTTTCCATTTCGCGCCAGTGGTTAAAGTGCGCCATAATCGCAATATGCTTACCGGCATCCACCAAGCGAGTAAACAGATCGAGCAGCTCTTGTGCATCATCATCGGTGACAAAGCGCTGTGGCCAGAAGGTCAGTGCTTTGGTACCAATACGTACGGTTTGCATATGATCAAGCTCAGGGCTTAACAGAGGCTCAAGGTAACTGACCACATGACGGGTTTTCATTACCATGGGGTCACCACCGGTAATCAATAAGTCGGTGATATTTTTATCTTCTGCTAAATAGCGGTGCAGCGATTCTGCTTCATTACTGGCAAAGCGCAGTTCTTTATTACCCACGAACTGTGCCCAGCGGAAACAGAACGTACAGTAGCTGTGGCACACCTGACCTTGGCTGGGGAAAAACAGCACCGTTTCACGGTATTTATGCTGCATACCCTCCAAGAACTCACCATCCAACTCAGGCACGTTCATTTCTTGCTGGCCGGCTGGGTGCGGATTTAGACGTCCTTGAATCTCACGCGCCAGCTTGGTGATTTCTGCACGCGGCAACTCATCACGCAAGGCTTGCGCCATCAAATCATAGTCAGAAGGCTCTAACATGCCACGCTGTGGGAAGGTCAGCTGGAACATAGGATCGTTAGGCACATTGTCCCAATCGATCAATTCATCGATCACATACTGGTTCACGCGAAATGGCAACACGCTAGCCACTACACGCATTTCAAAACGTTGTTCCTCAGATAACTTTTTCAGCGGTTCAATTTTATCAAACTGACGGTCGGTATAAACCTGAAACCGTGTATTTTCTGTGAATCCCTCATCACTTAGAGGCATTATTTTTATTGATTGAGTCATGGCTACTCTCCACTCTATGCAAGTTCAGCACAACGTAAAGCCTTAAGACTTAACTCTGAACCCGCTTGTTGGGGCATCCCCTGGGGGAAAAGATAGCTACATTTTCAGTAGCACAAAGCTGCGATCAAGCACGCTAAGACGTGACCTAATCGCTATTAGGGGCGGGAAGAAAAAGCTTCCCAAGGTGTCGGAATTATTCCGAAAAGGGGTAACCGTCTTACTAAAAGAAGGCTAAGACTACGGTATTTTCAAGTTTCACTCAATTACTCATTGAGTATTACTTTTGATTAAGCAGCTCCGTTAGGCGAACTCTATCACGCTCAAAATCATTCTCAAGATCACGTTTACTTTGCAAGTAACTCGAAATCTGCCGCTGTAAGCGCTGCTGATCCATAGTCGATTCGACAATACGTTGCAGCAAAGGTTCGTCAACAACTTGCCCTGATCTTTCCTGCAAAGCCGCCTGACCTTGTAGATTCGCTTTTAAACTATCCACAACTAATAAATTATTACGCACAATATTAATCTGCCCGTCAATTTCAGCCATTTTACGCTGACGCGCATGATCAATATCTTCAATACGGGGATACAGCCTGAGCAATTGCATATCAGCCTTTGCTTGCGCCTTCTTCATCTGCTTCTCTTTGTATTCCTCAGGTGTAGGCGCACGTGGCACTACGCGCGTCACACGGCCCTGTTCGCTCAGTACCTCATAACCTTTACCAATTAAGTGTGGCGGCACACCTTGGCGATTAATCACGGTAATGCCACGCTCATCGGTATAACGATAATACTCAACCGCATACACTGCACTACTGCTCAGCAGTCCAAGCGTCAGCAAAAAACATACAGGGCCACGTAAACGCATCACTTATCCCCTTGAAGAGACTGACAACAACTTTAAATAATATTAGATGCCATAGTCTTCACGGTAACGCTCAACCGCGGGCAGATATTGCTTCAACTCAGCACTTTGCGCTAAATATTCTAACACTTGTTGCAAAGATACAATGCTAATAACTGGCATATTGAAATCACGCTCAACTTCTTGAATCGCAGAAAGCTCGCCGCTACCACGCTCTTGGCGGTCTAAGGCAATCAATACGCCCGCAGCCTGTGCGCCTTGTGCCTTAATAATCTGCATAACTTCACGAATCGCAGTCCCTGCCGTGATCACATCATCAACAATAACAATATTACCCGCTAAGGGTGCACCCACTAATGTGCCACCTTCACCATGATCTTTAGCTTCTTTACGGTTAAAGCACCATGGCACATCACGTTGATGATGCTCAGCCAGCGCCACAGCCGTAGTCGCGGCTAAAGGAATACCTTTATAAGCTGGACCGAACACCACATCGTAGGACAAACCACTGTCCACCAGTGCTTGAGCATAAAAACGCCCCAGCTTGGCCAAGGCTAAACCGGAGTCAAACAGCCCCGCGTTAAAAAAATAAGGGCTCACACGCCCTGACTTCAAGGTAAACTCACCAAAGCGCAAAACACCACGCTCAAGTGCGAACTGAATAAACTCTCGTTGATATGCTTGCATAAAAGGGTCCTTAACGCGTTGGGTTTAGCCAATTTAAAATACGTTCGGTATCATACACATACTTTTTTTCTAGGGGCTATCCATGCGGGTTATTAGTATAAATGTGAACGGGATTCACAATGCTATTGAACAAGGGTTATTTGACTGGCTACAAACGCAAAATGCGGATGTCATTTGCCTACAAGATACTCGTGCCAGCACGTATGAAATGGAAGCACCTGATGTGCAATTGCACGGATACTTTTGTTATGCCTGCGACGCCGAACAGCCCAGTCAAGGCGGTGTGGCTATTTACACGCGCCTGCAGCCCAAAGCCATTATAACCAGTTTAGGTTTTGAAACAGCAGATCGCTACGGCCGCTATATTCAAGCGGACTTCGATAAAGTCAGTATCGCCAGTGTATTGCTGCCATCAGGCCACAACGGTGAAGACGAGCTGAATCAAAAATTTAAATTTATGGATGACTTTGCTCGCTACTTGGACAAGCAACGTCGCAAGCGCCGTGATTATATTTACTGCGCATCATTATATATTGCGCACAATAAGCTCGACGTTAAGCACTGGCGCGATTGCCAGCAAGAAACTGGCTTCCTATCACCTGAACGTGCATGGATGGATGAAGTGATTGGCACCATGGGCTTTATCGATGCATTACGCGAAGTGAATCGTGAAGGCGAGTTGTACAGCTGGTGGGCCGATAGTGAACAAGCTGAATTGCTCAACTTAGGTTGGCGTTTTGACTATCAATTACTCACCCAAGGCATGCGCCGTACGGTGCGTAGCGCCAAGCTATCAAGACAGCCACGCTTCTCTCAACATGCACCCTTTAGCGTTGATTACGACTGGGTACTCAGCGTTTAAACATCAGTGCTGAATAACACAAGCATTCACCCTCTTGTGTTATTCAGCACTGTTGCAATGCGTTTTATTTAATAAAACGAATAGTAAGCGGATAACGATAGGTCTTACCATCGTTGGCTTTAACACCAGCGATAATAGTAAGAACAAACCAAGCCAGACCCAATAACGGCAATAATAAAATACCCACTGCAGTAAATATCAACGTCACACAAACAAACCCTGCAATCGCCACAGTGATTTGAAAGTTCATTGACTCTTTACCATTTTGATCAACAAAGGGACCAAGGTCTTTCTTCAGCTGCCAAACCAATAAGGGCCCAATAATATTCCCGAACGGAATAAAAAAGGCAGCAAAAGCAGCTAAGTGAGTCAACATCGCCCACTTTTTTGCTTCCGCACTCAGTCCTGGCTCTTGCGGGGAAGCTGGCATGTTATTGTCCATTACCACTCTCCTATCGTTATGTTTAATACTTACTCGCCCTGCAAGACAGCCTGCTGCAGTGCAAACAGCTCACGCACACCTTTGTCAGCTAAAGCTAACATCGCAGTCAGTTGCTCAGTGCTAAAAGGTTCGCCTTCAGCAGTACCCTGCACTTCAATAAAACCACCGGCATCAGTCATAACAACGTTGAGATCCGTTTCAGCAGTTGAGTCTTCTGGATAATCTAAGTCCAGTACAGCTGAATCTTTATAAATACCCACTGATACCGCAGCGATCATTTGCTTGAGTGGTGAGCCGTTTTTCAACATTTTGCGCTCTTTCATCACCGCTAATGCATCAACCAGCGCAACCATTGCACCGGTAATTGAAGCGGTACGTGTACCACCATCGGCTTGAATCACATCACAGTCAACATACAGTGTGTTTTCACCCATTTTTGTCATATCAAGAGCTGCACGTAAAGAACGACCAATTAAACGTTGGATTTCTAACGTGCGTCCACCTTGTTTACCGCTGCTGGCTTCACGGCGAGTACGGCTACCGGTCGCACGTGGCAACATACCGTATTCTGCAGTCAACCAACCTTGTCCTTGACCCTTTAAAAAACGCGGTACGCCATTCTCTACACTCACGGTGCAAATCACTTTGGTATTGCCAAACTCGACTAAAACAGAGCCTTCAGCATGGCAAGTGTAGTTACGCGTAATTCGTACTTCACGTAGTTGATCAAGTTCGCGGCCACTAGGACGAGTCATTTAATATTCCTGTTTTTTAAATATGGATGAAACATTATAGGGATAGAACACCCCAACTTCAGTATTGTAAACACAACGCATGAAAATATTCGCTACAATTAGCCCATTATTCTAACCCTGATTTTGGAGGTCCTTATGGTGCAAAGCATGACCGCGTTCGCTCGTGTCGAGCAAAATGGAGCTTACGGCACTCTCAGCTGGGAGTTGCGCTCGGTGAACCATCGTTACTTAGAGCCGCATTTGCGCCTGCCCGACAACCTACGCGAAGTCGAAAGCACCGTGCGTGAAGTGCTACGCAACGGTTTGTCACGCGGTAAAGTTGAATGCACTCTAAAACTGACAGAGTCGTCTAGTGAGCAGAGCTTGCAAGTTAATCAAGAGCGCGCCCAGCAGTTGATTCAAGCTGCTCAGCAGATTGCCAAGTTGATTACACAGCCCGCCGCTCTCAATCCGTTAGAGGTTTTAGCTTGGCCTGGTGTCCTCAGCTCTCAGTCCGTCGACAGCCAAGTGCTGAACAAAGCTGCGATCGAACTCTTTAGCAGCGCACTGATGCAACTTAAAGAAAGCCGTGCCCGTGAAGGCGCAGACTTAGCCCGCCTGATCAGTGAGCGTCTGGATACTATTCAAAACGAAGTCAGCGTACTGCGTGAACTGGTTCCACAAATGCTGGAGCTGCAACGCCAAAAAATCCTTACGCGCTGCCAAGAGATGCAAGTCGAACTTGATCCTCAGCGTCTTGAGCAAGAGTTGGTTTTACTGGCTCAGAAAAGCGATGTCGCCGAAGAACTCGACCGCCTCGCCACCCATATCACCGAAGTCAGCCGTGTACTTAAAACCGGTGGCGCAATCGGTCGGCGCTTAGATTTT
Source organism: Thiopseudomonas sp. (assembly GCA_035271365.1). Classification (GTDB taxonomy): domain Bacteria; phylum Pseudomonadota; class Gammaproteobacteria; order Pseudomonadales; family Pseudomonadaceae; genus Denitrificimonas. The sequence goes on along the minus strand of DATERS010000165.1, from coordinate 110 downwards.
CTAATGCAAGAACTCAACCGCGAAGCCAACACCCTCGGCTCCAAAGCTATTGATCCACGCTCCACCCAAGCCGCAGTCAATATTAAAGTACTGATCGAGCAAATGCGCGA
>DATERS010000164.1:0-13649 GCA_035271365.1 Thiopseudomonas sp. | reverse complement strand
AACCACATTCCCACTCTTCACCTTCTGGAGCGCCGGTATTGTGAACTTCTTTGTTCCGTCAGGCGGTGGTCAGTGGGCCGTGCAAGCTCCAATTATGATGCCAGCCGGTGCAGCACTCGGTGTGGACGCAGCTAAAACTGCGATGGCCATTGCTTGGGGCGATGCTTGGACTAATATGATTCAGCCGTTCTGGGCATTGCCTGCGTTAGCCATTGCCGGCCTGAGTGCTAAGGATGTAATGGGCTATTGCTTGATGGCGTTGATTGGTTCTGGCGTAATTATTTCACTGGGATTTTTGATTTTTTAACATAACTTGCACGCCATTGGCTTGTACTTAGTTGCGTGATACAAAAGCCACTGTCTGGGGATGCCTGGGCAGTGGCTTTGTCTTTACAGGTACTTAATAGTCTCAATTGGCGATGGCATATCTGGTGCTGCGGCCGCCACCAGGTAGCTTTGTAAATACACCAAGCTCAATTAGGGCTGTAAGGTGACGCGTTGCCGTGGCTTTACTGACTTTGGCCACACGCTGATATTGAGTGGCGTTGATGCCTTGCTCAAAATCACCATCCAGCAAGCGGTTGAGGACTTTGCGCTGTGATTCAGCGAGTGTTTTATCTGCATGCTGCAGCCAAAACTTAGCCTTAAAGACTGTACGATCGATTTTGCTCAGCGCATCATCCAGCGCATCGAGCAGCGCATCACAAAACCAACTTATCCACAGGGTGATATCCAGGCCACCTTTTTGCGTTGCTTCTAACACATCATAATACTGGTTGCGTTTTCCTAGGATGACCTCAGACATGGCATATAAGCGGATACTTTGTTGATCTGCCTGTGCCAAGGCTCGATCCGTCAGTGCACGAGTGATGCGTCCGTTGCCGTCTTCAAATGGGTGAATTGTGATAAACCACAGATGTGCAACTGCTGCGCGGGCAATGGGATCCACTAGGGGGTCATGCAATGATTGATTAAACCAATGCATAAAAGCATCTAATTCTGTTTCAATTTGATCTCGTTCTGGCGCTTGATAATGGACCTTAGGTTTATGTATCGGGCCAGACACAATTTGCATTGGTGCATCGCCACGCAACTCACCACCAGCTACCTGATGCAGTAATGAAGTTTGCCCCTGAAACAACCAGCGATGCCATTGCAGCAAGGTGTCGAGCGTCAACGGTTGTTGCCACTCGGTCACTGCGTCTTTCATCAGGCTGGCAACACCATGCGACTTATCAGAAACAGCAACAGGGCTCTCAATATCAATTCCCAGCTGACGTGCTAATGACGAGCGTACGCCGTAGATATCCAGCGTCTCACTTTCAATCGCCGATGATGCAATAATATTGGCCAGCAGTGCATCCAAACTAAAGCTGTCATAGCCGTCAACTAGAGAGGCTTTGCCTTTGAGTTGTCCTAAGCGGCCATGTACAGCACGCAGCTTGGGCTGCACAGCAGATTCCTGCCAATAAAATTTCGGCCATTCAGGATGTTGCCAGATCCACTGAGGTGTCGTCATGGGTACGCCGTAATGTGGGTTGACGTGGGTGTGAGCCGATTAAATTCGCTATTCGGCTCACAATATGAGCCGAAAGATAGCTTTATTCGGCTCATGGGGCAAGTTGTGTTTGTGGAAAGCATGCGATAAGAGGTTGAATGACGGAGTGTTTTCCAAGACAGTTATTACTGTAAACCGTATAGTGAGGCAGCAAACCACATATAGAATTAAGTCATAGTCACTTCAATGCCTCGTTAATACACTCATCATGAGTATCGTCGAAAATGAAAGATTACACTTGTTTAATTATCAGTGGTTGATAAGGTTTTCGGCTTATATGTATGTACAGCTTTTTAATTAAACGAACATAATTTAAGTACCAGCATTTTTAGTCTTAATTTAAGGTGTAAATATGAGCATGAAATTACTTTTATCTAAAATTGCTGGAGGTTGGGTAAAAGCTAAAAGTGAAAAATTTACTGAGCACCCAATTGCTAATTTATTAAGACAAGATTTGATTGACGCTGTTAAAAATGAATTAGGAACTCTTAGCTCTAATTGTTTGATCAAGTCAAGTGCGGGCACAGGGAATTGGGCTGATGTTCCATGGCTTTCTATTTTGAATCCATTAATAACAAAGTCTACACAGTCTGGTGTTTATCCGGTTTATTTGTTCAGAGCTGATGGCTCAGGGATCTACTTATCACTTGGCTTTGGTACGACTGAGTTAAAGAAAAAGTTTGGAGCTCTAGAAGCAAAGAAAAAAGCTCAGGAACTCAGAACTAATATACGTTCGGTTGATTTTCGACTAAAAGCTTGGGATGAGAAAATTGATCTTAGATCTAGTACGGTTTTGGGGCAGTCATATGAGTGGGCATCCGCAGGAGCAAAGTTTTATCCATTGGAAAACATACCGAGTGATAGCAGTTTATTAGCAGACTTGAATGAGCTTTTAGAAATATATGCAGATGTAAATATTAAGTTAGAAAAATCTGCTGGAAGTAATTTAACTACAGAGCAGCAAGTGCTGCCAAAACCCTTCCTCCTTTTAGCCGGCATTTCCGGCACTGGTAAAACGCGCTTTGTACGCGAACAAGCCAAAGCTACAGGTAGCCTTGCTGAAACTTACTGCCTAACCCCAGTTCGCCCTGACTGGCATGAGCCCAGTGATTTATTGGGTTACACCTCTCGCCTCAATGGTAAAGCTGAATACATCACTACTGATGTGTTGCAGTTTATAGCTCAAGCATGGCGTGCCAAGGCTGACGCTGGCTTATCTCTAGATGTCGAAGATATTGACGGTCATGGCACATGCTTTGTCGCATCAGGTGACGCCACTCAGCTTGATAGTGTTTTGCCCTATTGGCTGTGTTTAGATGAAATGAACCTTGCGCCCGTTGAACAATATTTTGCTGACTATTTATCGATATTAGAAACGCGTGAGTGGAGCTGGACTGACGATAGTTTTCGCTACTTAAGTGATCCACTTTTAAAAGCCAGCACGATACAACAGCTAGAAGAAACTGAGCGTGAGAAGCTTGGTGAAGAGCTTGGCTTTATTGGTGATGCGTATGAAGAATTATGGGCTTTGATCTGTAAGTACGGCATGGGCATTCCATTCAATCTGATTGTTGCCGGCACAGTCAATATGGATGAAACCACTCATGGTTTCTCTCGTAAGGTGATTGACCGCGCACTCAGTTTTGATTTTGGTGAATTTTTTCCAAATGACTTTACTGCGTTCTTTGCTCCCACTACTTGCAATAAAACCCTGAGCTATCCTATTTATTCGCATGCCAATAAAAGCCAAACAGTATTTCCAGATTTTGATTCGGACGGTCAGAAAAGCATTGAGTTTTTAAATAAAGTTAATGCAGTGTTAAAGGAGACACCGTTTGAGTTGGCCTATCGGGCAGTCAATGAACTGCTGCTTGCTGTGATCTGCGCACAGCCTGCAGATGAGAGTGAGCTCAAGGCTGTTTGGGATGACTTTTTAATGTGCAAGGTGCTCCCTCGTATCGAGGGTGATGCAGATAAGTTGGGCGATGCACCATCAATATTAGAGCAACTTGAAGATTTATTAGCGAAGGAGTTCAGCGAAATTTGGAATCCTGAGCTGGATAGCCCAGGTAGTTTTAAACATCCTGCGCGTCCTGATTTGTATCGTGAGTATCAGGTTGCTGATGGTGCTCCTGATAGCGAAAAGATGATTCGGATTGAGTGCCGTAGCAAAAGCAAAATCCAGTGGATGCAAAAGCGTTTAGTTAGCCCAGGCTTTACTAGTTTTTGGCCGTAAGTCTTTATAAAAAAGAGCCGTGAACAGGGAGACACTAAGCAATGTCTGAATTATTGCGACTGCAAACAGCAGATTTTGAGTTTTCGGTATGGGCCAGTGATAACAGCATTACTGCACGTAAGCGTGTATACCAAATTACACAGGAAAAGCTGAGTGATTTAGCTGAGTTGCCAGACTCTAAGGTGCTTTTTTCGCCTGCACAATTTGTCACGGTTGAGTTGGTTGAAGGTGCTCAGCAGCGTCCACAAGATCCTGAAATGGTGTCTGATATTAAACTTGATGCACCGTTGTTTTTTGAAAATACCCATTACCAATTTGAGTGGGTGTTTTTGAAAGATGTTGATGCCGCTTCTTTGAGCCATCGCAGCCAATCCTTAAATGAGGCGTTTCGTTTTGTAGAGAAGCGAGGGCCATCACCAGCAAGGCTAACGGGTACTATTAATACAGGTAACGATGTTGGCTGGATGCGCTTGCCGATTAGTTTTGAGGTTAATGGAAGCACGCATCACCAGCATATCGCTTTTGAAGTATTACCTACTAAAATGCTGCTGAGTCAAGATTTGCCTGCCATGTATCAAGCGATTGATAGCATCTATCCGTTGTGGCGCTTTAGCCTCGTTGAAAAAACAGAGCAAAGTTCCAAAAAAGGTAAGCAACGTGGCCATTTTCCATTGATGTGGCTGGCCAACTTTGAGCAGCTACGCAATCAGTTTGAAAAAGGCCTGAAAGTCATTTCAGCAGGACCGCATCGCCGATTACAACCCAGTGTGACTCATCTTAAAGCGGCCAAGTTAAAAGGGCGTTTATCTTATAAATTAGCTGAGCGAGTTAAACAAGATATTGCCAGCCAACAAGTCGATCAACGTTATCGGGTAGAAACTAAGAAATTAAGTATAAATACGCCTGAAAATCGCTTTATAAAAATGATCGTCACGCAAAGTAAACGCCAGTTAGCTGAGTTTGAGCAACGTTTACGTACGAGTAATAACGCACCTGATCGACAGCGCTTGTCAGATGAGTTTTTAAATGAGCTGCATAGCTGGCAAAAACCGCTACAAAAAGTGTTGAATCAAAGTTTTTTAAAGGACGTTGGTTCGTTTGCAGGGGTGAATGGTGAGTCTTTGGTTTTGCAACAAAAAACCGGCTACAGCGCAGTGTACCGAGTGTGGCAAGAGCTGAAATTTTATCTTGATGTATTTGATGGCCAAGCAAATATTTCGATGAAGTCAGTGGCTGAGATCTATGAGGTTTGGTGTTTTATACAGCTTAAAAAAATATTAGAGCTGGACTTAGGATTTGGAGAACCCAAGCAGCGTAAACCTAAGTTAACAGAAGGCGTACTGGGCGAGCTTGATCTTGTTAACGGTGATAGAGGTGCTTTTGAGTTTTATCGTAAAGAGGATGGTGTAAGAGCCAAGCTGTATCACGAAAAAGCATATGGAAGAAATACTCAGGCGGTACGTACGTTCTTATTAACCCATAGACCAGACATCGTTTTAGAAGTCACGCTGCCAGATGGCAAAGAGTTTGTTTGGCTTTTTGACGCCAAGTACAGAATTGAAAGTTTAAAAGTTGGCTTGACGGGTGATTTTTCAGGCAAGCCAAGACCGCAAGAGTCCGATATTTGGGAGCGCACCTGCGCTGAAGAAAGGCAGAGTTTAAATTTCAGAATTGAAGATGGTGTTCCAGATGATGCCATTAACCAGATGCACCGTTACCGCGATGCGCTCATTCGAATTACCGATAAACAGCCTTCTGTAGCTGGTCATAAAAGTCGCCCAGTGTTTGGTGCTTTTGCTTTATACCCAGGTTATTTTAATCAAGAAGCCGTTAGCAACCCTTACTCAGAAGCTATCCGAGAAATTGGTATAGGTGCATTTGCGTTGCTGCCAAGCAGTGATGGCAAAGTCAGCGATCATTGGCTGTCAGAGTTCTTAAGAGAGCAAATTGGTGACCAAAGTGCTGCATATAGTGCTATGGAGCGTAAAGAGCTCTTATACGTACAAGAAGCTGCACGTATTTCTTATCACGGCATGCAACAAGTACTTTATCCAGACCTAACCATGACTATTGCTTTGGGCGGGAAAAAAGGTCGCATTAATGCTTACTTTGATGCGTTTGAGCAGGGTATAGCACAGTGGTATCACATGCCGAAAAAAACTTTTTCTACTAAATTTAAGCAGCATGTGGTTGATGAAATACGTTACTTGGCTTTAGGAACTACTTCAGAGAATGACTCAAAAACGAAGCAGATCGATAAGTTATGGCCTGTTAAGAGTGTTGCTGTAATGCCGCGAAACACTATTAATGAACAGCAATCAGGCCGAAAATCTGCTTCGAGCGAGCTTTATTATCTGTTTGAACTGGGTCGTCCGCTCACTTTGCAGCGATCGGTCACAAAGATGCCGCATCGTCCAATACAAAACACGATGAAACTCGCCACGCTAAATAAGCTAGAAAATGCGCAAGAGTTTAGTGGCGTTGAGCAAGTGTATAAAGGGGCGTTGGCCTGAGGCTGTTAATAAAAATTATCTTATCCGATCTAGACCCGCTAGGTTTTCCTGCCTAGCGAGTTTAGAGCCTTTAATAATTAAATTAGGTGGGTGGAGTCGAGTCATGACTAAAGAACTCACGGCATCGATCCCACGATAGCTAGAATATCCTCAACAATTGCTATGCTCTCACAGCACCCGTTCGTATGTATGACCATGCAGTGACTGGACACTCCTGTGCAGAAAACGGATATCTCTGCAGTACTTTATAGCTTCTAATCATAAGACCAATAATAACAATTTTAGGTGTTGTGATGAGCAGAATTAAGATGCTTGCAAGTGCTGTACTGGCTACCACGCTGACCGCTGGGGTCTCTGCCTCCGCCTTAGCAGCCGCTGGGGATACGATAAAAGTCGGACTTATGCTGCCCTTTAGTGGTATCTACGCACAACTTGGCGAGGCAGGACGAGACGGTCTTAAGCTGGCCCTTAAAGAGCAGGCTAGCCAATTACATGGCTCCAAGGTTGAGTACATTGAACTCGATACTGAAGCCAACCCTGCACGCGCCCCAGAACTGGCCTCGGCAATGCTGCACAAGCATAAAGCGGACTTCGTGATTGGCCCAGTTCACTCCGGCGTGGCAATGGGCATGATCAAGATACTGCGCGGCAAAGACACTATCATGATCATCCCGAATGCGGGCTCCGCCGACGCAACCGGTCCGCTATGCTCGCCTAACGTATTCCGCACATCGTTCTCATCATGGCAACCCTCTTACCCCATGGGTAAGGTAGCGCTGGAGAAGGGTTACAAGAAAGTTTACGCCATCAGCTGGAACTACGGTATGGGCCGCGAGAGCCTAGATGCCTTCGAAGAGTCCTTTACCGCCGGTGGTGGTGAAATCGTTGAGAAAGTACTTCTGCCTTTCCCATCCACAAATTTCCAGTCTCACATCAGTAATATCGCAGCCAAGAAACCTGATGCTGTATTCACTTTCTTTGCGGGTGGTGGTGCCATCGAGTTCGTTAAGGACTACGACGCCATGGGCCTGCGCGGCAAGATCCCGCTGTTGGGTTCCGGTTTCCTAACCGAAGGTACACTGCTAGCCCAAGGCGAAGCCGCTGAAGGTGTGGTGACCGGTCTGCACTACGCTGAACAGCTTGATATTCCTAAGAACTGGGAGTTTCGTGAAGCGTTCAACACCGAGTACGGTCACTACCCTGACATTTATGCCGTTCAGGGTTACGACGCTGGGCAGGCCATTGCCAGCGCGGTCAACGAACTCAAGGGCGACGTTTCAGACAAGGCAGCTATTATCAGTGCTATGGAGAAACTGACCATCGACAGCCCAAGAGGAGAATTCACATTCTCCAAGGCTCATAACCCGATCCAGAATATTTATCTGCGGGAAGTGAAAGATGGCGTAAACGTGGTGCAAGGCATTGCTGCTGAAGCGCTGGAAGATCATGCCCGCGGCTGTAAGCTCTGATTCGGGACTTTACCAGTCCTCGGCAACGTGCCGAGGACTTATTCAAAGTGGCCCGCCACATCTGAATTGTATTCTCCGTATAACCGCTGGGTATTACTATGTCTACCGAACTTTTCTTCGTGCAACTTATTAACGGCGTCCAGTACGGATTGCTGTTGTTTCTGATCGCTTCCGGCCTGTCCCTCGTGTTCGGCGTAATGGGTATCCTGAATCTGGCCCATGGCTCCATGTATATGGTGGGAGCGTATCTTGTATGGTACTTCGTCGGCGTGACTGGCAGTTTTGCCGTATCCGCTATGATCTCGGCGGTCATCGCACTGGGTCTCGGCATACTCATAGAACGACTATTGATACAACGACTCTATAACCGCAATCACCTAGACCAAGTCCTGCTGACCATCGGCATGATCTTCGTCTTCAACGCCCTGCAGAGCATTATTTGGGGTAACGACCCCTATGGTGTAGCAGTTCCGCAAGCATTAAGCGGCTCCGTTCCATTCACCGACAATTCCAGCTACCCGGTGTACCGTATTTTCGCAGCTCTGATCTGCATTTCCATTGCAGCGGCGCTGTATTTTGTCGTAAACAAAACCCGCTTGGGCATGTTGATCCGTGCAGGCCAATCCAACCGAGAAATGGTGGAAGCTCTGGGCGTAAATATTAAAACTCTTTATACAATCGTGTTTGCCATTGGCGTTATGTTAGCGGCCATTTCGGGCATTATCGCTGCGCCAATGAGTTCAATTGTTCCTGGTATGGGCGAAAGCGTTCTGATCACCTGCTTTGTGGTCGTTGTGATTGGGGGCATGGGGTCTATTAAAGGTGCGTTCGTGGGTGCGTTGCTGGTTGGCATTGTCAGCACGTTTGCGACAGTACTGATGCCGACGATGTCCAACATGGTTATCTACATTCTTATGATTCTGGTGCTGTTAGTGAAGCCCCAGGGCCTGTTCGCTAAGTAAGCGGGAGCTGACATGATTTTTGATAAGCGCACCGAACGCATCGTTCTGGCTATTTTCTTTCTGGTAGCCCTCTGTATCCCTCTGTTCCTGGAGGAGAACTCTTTCTTCGTGGGGAAAGTCACCACGATCCTAATCCTGATTGTGTTCGTGATGTCACTGGATTTTCTGGTCGGGCGTGTGGGTCTGGTCACCTTGGGCCACGCACTCTTTTATGGACTGGGTGGCTATCTGTTCGCGATCCTTGCGCCAGAGTACGAAGCAGTAAACTTCTGGATGTATGCCATGTACATTATGGGAATCTGTGCTCTGATCGCATTGGTCGTTGGCGCTGTTGTTCTGCGGACCTCCGGCATTTATTTCATCATGATTACTCTGGCGATATCCCAGATGGCCTACTACTTCTTCTTCGACTCACTGGAGTTCGGCGGAGGTGACGGCCTATTCATTTTTATGAAGCCTGAAACCAGTATTTTTGGATTGAGCTTTCTGGACTTGGATAACCCAACGCACTTCTATTACTTAGCGCTACTGGCCGTTCTGATCACACTGATGGTGATTAAAATCATCCTGCGCTCTCGTTTTGGCCGTATTGTCGAAGCCAGCCGTTTGAATCCAGAACGCACCGAAGCTTTGGGTTATAACATCTTCGCGTTTCGCCTGATCAGTTACGTCATTGGCAGTATGTTGGCGGCCTATGCTGGGCTGTTGTTTGCCTTGCAGTACGGCTACGTGAATCCGCAATTCATGACTTGGGAGATGTCCGGCACCGCGTTAGTTATGTCCATTCTTGGCGGTATGGGCACGATCTATGGTGCCATTCTTGGCGTCATCACCTACGAGGGGCTTGAGTATTTATTCGAGCACTTCACTGAAGAGTGGCTGCTGTTTATGGGTGGTGCCATCATTCTGATGGTTCTAATGCTGCGTAAGGGCTTGGCCGGCTATCTTGAAAAGCTGTTGGAGAAAAAACCATGACCAGCAAAATTATTCTGGAAACTGAGTCCCTCAGCAAACACTGGGGTGGCATTAAGGCACTCAACGATATTTCACTGCAGTTTCATGACAAGCAGTTGCATGGTGTGGTCGGTCCAAACGGAGCCGGTAAGAGCACTCTGCTAAATATGCTCTGCGGCTCTTTGACGCCCACCAGTGGTTGTATATTTCATAATGGTGAACAGATCGAGGGTATAAAGCCATGGAAGTTCGTACGCCGCGGTATCGGCCGCAGTTTTCAAAAAACTAACATTTACGCTGATGCTACCTGCCTGGAAAACTGTGCGGTGGCTGCACAGCGTCGTTTCACCGGCAGTTTCAACCTGTTTGCATCACGCCATTCCAACAAGCTGGTCAAGGAAGCCGCGGAAAAGGCGCTGCACCAGGTGGGCCTGAGCAACCGCATTAATACCATCGCGGCGGAAATTTCCTACGGTGAGCAACGTCAGTTGGAGTTGGCTATGGTGCTGGCAACTGATCCCTGCATCCTGCTATTGGACGAGCCTATGGCCGGCATGGGTCATGAGGAATCCCAGCGCATTATCGAGTTACTGCACGAACTCAAAAAAACCTACAGCATCGTGTTAGTAGAGCACGATATGGATGCTATTTTTGAACTCTCGGATCAACTCACCGTTCTCGATAACGGTACTCACCTGATTACCGGTACTGTTGATGAAGTACGCAACGAGCCTCGGGTAAAAGAAGCCTACCTTGGAAAAGATGACGAGGAAATAGGATGAACAACAACCTTCTAGAAGTGAAGAACCTCAATACTCTTTATGGCCGCAGTCATATTCTCCACGAATTATCGTTCCGGCTTGAGAAGGGACAGTCAATGAGTTTGATGGGACGTAACGGCATGGGGAAAACCACCACGCTCAAATCGATTCTTGGCATTGTCACGCCCCGAAGCGGTCACATCTATTTCGATGGCGAGGACATCACCAAACTACCCACATGGAAACGCATGCGTCTCGACATTGCCTACGTGCCAGAAGGGCGTGGCATGTTCCATAACCTCACGGTAAAGGAGCACCTGCAAATGGCCGCTCGCCCAGACAGTAACGGCCAAGTCGGCTGGGACTTTGAGCGGGTTATGGCCACTTTTCCTCGTCTTCAGGAACGGCTGTCCAATTTGGGTACGGAGCTCTCGGGCGGAGAGCAGCAAATGCTGGCTATAGGTCGGGCGCTGGTGACTAATCCGCGACTGATGATTCTTGATGAAGCCACAGAAGGGCTGGCGCCACTGATTCGCACTGACATCTGGAATGTCATCGCGACTATCCGCGAGTCGGGTATTTCCACGTTGGTGGTGGATAAGAACATCAAAGCCCTAAAAAAACTATGTGATCGTCATGTCGTTCTTGTAAAAGGAAAAGTTCACTTTGATGGCAGCTCTGAAGAGCTGGATCAGAATTTAGAACAAGTTGAAACAGCGCTCAGCGTCTAAGCGTAAAAAATGACAGGGATGTTTATTAACCGGATATTTTGCAGAGAGTCAATAAACGATAGTTCAAGCGCCAAACAAAAGGCCAATGAACTATCGCAACTCACTGATGGCGGAAAATGCATTCTATAATGAGCAGTCAGAATTAAGAATTTCGGTGAGAAAAGACACTGATCCTAACCATCCTCCCGGCGGCTGTTATGTTACATTATCCGGATATTTTATTTTATGGCGGTCACTTCATGGCAGATGAAATTCCAAAACGACAAGGAATCGGCTCACTAGAGATCGGCCTTCACATTCTTGATTTCATTTCTACCGCTTCAAAACCACCCACACTAACGGAACTATCCGGAGCGCTGGATCTGTCTCCCAGTCGCGCCCATAAATACTTGGTGAGCCTTCTGAGGGAGGGTTATATTAATCAGGTTAATCAGACCCAGTACATTCTCGGCAACTCTAGCCTGACTCTCGGTATCTCTGCGCTTCGCCGTATCAATCCGATCCAGTTGTCCTACGACGCTATTGATTTTTTGAATGATGAAACCGATAAGACAGTCTCGCTGGCTGTTTGGAATGGCGACGGACCCTTGGTCATCAAGTGGCTCGACTCCAGTCATCCCATTGCAGTGAACGTGCGTCTAGGCGCTCAACTATCGACCCTCAACTCTGCATCTGGCCGGATTTATTTAGCAAGCCTGCCACAAAAGCGGCGCAGGGAGCTCATCGACCAGTGTTACAGCCAATCACATAGGCTGCCTAAATACAATAAAGAAGAGATACCCAGGGAAAAGTTGGAGGCTCATCTGGAGATGATTCGTGAGAAGGGTTACTGTGCATTTTTTGGCGATTACTTGCCCGAAATCAATGTCCTGAGCATGCCTGTGTTCGATCTGAATGGGAATATAGTGACAGTCATCACTCTGCTGGGTCTTGAGCAAGATACGGACATCAGCGAGGGCTCGGAACTGTTTAACCAACTGCGTCAATGCTCTGACAAAGTGACACGCCAAATATGTGGTCAGCCTACCAAGCGTATTGTCTCAGACGGTAGCTCACCAAACAGCTTACGGTAGTCTGACGAAAAACGACCGAGGTGACTAAAACCGTAATCCAGTGCCCCCTCAGTGATATTTCTGTAGCGTCCCTGCAAAAAGTCACCCCGTAGTTTCCTAAGTTTAATCTGTTTCACATAACTTTTTGGGGTCGTTGAGAAAGCCCGTGAAAACGCATTGTAGATAGAGCGAACGCTCATATTAGATAACTGGGATAGCGTTTCAACATCAAGGTCCTCTTTCACGTTTTCCTTTATGTAACGCACTATGAACTCCATCGAAGCAGAAACAGGCTGAGCACTCTCCGAAGCGCTCAAGTTGTTAGGAAATACCGCAAGCAGTTTTTTCAGAATAATTTCCCTATACGACAAAGAAATAAGTCCAGAATTCGAGTCATTAGATTCTTCGTACTCGGAAAATACTGCATCAAGCAAACTCATCAAGGATGGACAGAGGCGCAGATCTATCGGAAGGCGGTCAAAACGTACCGGCTGTTTACCTAGTGAGCTTCCTGTACTACAAGCCGATATCATTATCGATGCAGGCACCTTGATAATAATTTTTTCGCATTCCTGAGTGTACTCAAGATCAATAATCTCATCTGGATTGACCATCAGCGCCTGGCCGCGACGTACTTGTAAACGCTCTCCACCTTGCCGCCAGTGGCACTCGCCCCGAGTCACAACCTGAAAATGGTACATGTCATCCAGTGCCGGAGTCTTGACCCTGACGTGGTTACCATAATTGATTTTCGATAACCCAAAGCCTGCAAACTCACCAAAACTTACGCTTGCAGCATGCTTCTCACCATCGAGCAGGTCTAGGCTGTGACCTCCGATATGCTGGTTCACGAATGCTGAAACCTCTTCAGGGTGAGCACCATGGATAATCGTTGATGTCGCAAGTGATTGAGAGAACATTTTTTGAACCATTGTATTTATTATTAATGAGTTCACCCTATATGAATTAATTGATGTGATCAACAACAGGCTTTACGGATCTGTTATTTCGACGACATGGATCCAGCACTATGATTGTTAAGGAGCCTCATGAGCGGAGTAACAGACGTGATTGGGCGCTGTGGCAATAGGAGATGTGAGCGATTGGCGAGAAATCACCATTCTGCCCAGCAATTAGATGTAGATAATGGTGGGTATGTGTGTGCTGCTGTCGACTGAAGTGAGCTCTTTTAAGCCTTCAAAACCCTTGTGTTACTGGGCTTTGAAGGCCTGTGTGAACAGATGCAGACATTATTCGATGTTCTGTACCTGTTCGCGCATTTGCTCGATCAGTACTTTAATATTGACTGCGGCTTGGGTGGAGCGTGGATCAATAGCTTTGGAGCCGAGGGTGTTGGCTTCGCGGTTGAGTTCTTGCATTAGAAAATCTAAGCGCCGACCGATTGCGCCACCG
>DATERS010000163.1:0-14035 GCA_035271365.1 Thiopseudomonas sp. | reverse complement strand
TAACGGCTATCAAATTGATCGGCTTAACAGCCATGCTGATTGACCATTACAATAGCTTGGTTAAAGCTGAGTACAGCCCGCTGCTGTATGAGATCGGTCGACTTGCGCTGCCGCTGTTTGTCTTTGTGCTGGGCTACAACCTCGCCAGAATCCCCACCGAAAAACTGCCGAAGATGCTGCTGCAACTCTTGCTTTTCGGGGTCATGGCGACGCCGCTGTACAACATGCTTGATGCAGGTTTGTGGTACTGGTGGCCGTTGAATATTTTATTTACGTTGTTGGTAGCAGTTGGCACTGTTTATCTGTTGTCTGTACCCGTGTCTGGCCGTTTAGTCATAGCTGTGCGCTTGGCTGCAATCCTGTTTTTTGTCGGGGCAGGCAGCATGGTTGACTATTTTTGGGTAGGGCCGGCATTGGTGCTGGTTGTTTGGCGTTTATTTTTAACGGTTGCTAATGGCAAGCGCACTATGCTCTATGGGGCTTTGTCAGTGCTGGCTGTGTTGCTATGCCTGCTTAACGCTAGCTTAGCGGCACTGTTGGCGTTGCCTGTTATTCTCTTGACGATACAGCTTTACCAAAACGCGCGGTTACCGCGGATGAAATGGTTTTTTTATTGGTTTTACCCTGGGCATCTATTGGTACTGCTGTTGATCAAGCCGCTTGCTGGGGGCTAAGCAGTATCATTCTAAGTAAGGCAGGCTTGTATATCAGCCATGCTAATACATAGTTTACGAGTGATGTTTTAGGTTGAGTTACCGCCTCCTGCTGCACTCCAAGAAGTGTTGCCGGAAGCGGTCATAGCCTATCAATAGAGTCTTACTTTAAGGTTTTGATTTTTCCAGAACGTAACGGCCTGGGGCTGCTTCTATCGGTGGATATTCGGCACTGCCCATATCAGTTACGGCAGGACCTTTTTCACCGCTGTGTTTGTCCAGCCAAGCAAACCAGTCGGTCCACCAGCTGCCTGGATGTTCTGTGGCTGATTTGAGCCAAGTGTCAGGTGATTCTGATAGGGTTTCATTGACCCAGTAATTACGTCTCTTTTTAGCAGGTGGGTTAACAACACCAGCGATATGTCCTGAGGCGCCAAGAATAAAGCGTTTTGGTCCGCTGAGTATGGCTGTACTGGCATAGGCGCTGCGCCAAGGGACAATATGGTCATCCTGGGTGCCAAGAATGTAGGCTGGAGCTTCGATAGTGGTGAGGTCCACTTTTACTCCACATAGCTCCAGTTCACCGGATTTTAAATCGTTTTGCAGGTACGTATGGCGTATATACCAGCAATACATCGGACCTGGCATATTGGTGCTGTCGTTATTCCAAAATAGCAGATCAAAGGCTCTAGGCTTTTCACCTTTTAGGTACTTGTCGACGTTGTAATTCCACCACAGCTCGTTAGGTCGCAAGAGGGAGAAGGTGTTACCCATATCCTCACCCGTGAACAAGCCAAATTTACCACCTTGACCGCCGATGGTGCGTTCTTTTTCGGCAAGGAATTTTTCATCGACAAATATGTTGATTGGGCCTGTATCTGAGTAGTCAAGGAAGGTGGCGAATAGGCTTATGCTGGCTATATCACGATCACCACGCGCAGCTAGAACTGCTAGAGCGCAACTTAGCAGAGTGCCACCGATGCAGAATCCCATGGTGTTAATCTGACGCTCACCGCTAATCGCTCGAGTCGCCCGCAGGGCGCTAATAACACCATCCTGAACGATCTGATCCCAGGTCACATGAACGTGTTGCTGGCCAAAGTTGCGCCAAGAAATTAAAAATACTGAGTGACCTTGCTCAACAAGGTGGCGTACTAGAGAATTTTCTGGCTGCAGATCAAGAATATAGTACTTATTGATAGCTGGCGGTACGATCAGTAGCGGTTTTTTGTACTGGGTTTTGCCAATCGGTGTGTACTGTATCAATTGGAACAATTCGTTCTCAAATACAACTGCACCTGGCGTGGTTGCTAAAGTCTTGCCAACTTCAAAGTGGTTTTTGTCACTCTGACGTAATTTGCCTTCTTGCAGGTCGCTGGCTAAGTGTAAGATTCCACTAACGACGCTGATTCCCTGAGTTTCAAATGCACGCTTGAGAGCGTCAGGGTTGCTCAGCAGGAAGTTGCTCGGCGCATAGGCGGCAATCATTTGCTCGGCTAGATAGTATAAGCGTTCCTTGGATTTCTTATCGTCAATAGGCAGTAAAGCCAGCAGTTTCAGTAGGAAACTTGAATTGAGCAGATAGAAGGTTGCCAGCGAGCCAAATACTGGGTTGTTCCAATTTTCGCTGGAAAAGCGTTTGTCTTCGAAGCTAAAGTCTTGTTGGCTTAACATTTTCTGGCCGAGCTTCATCCATTCTTGGTTGAACTCAGTTTGCAGTTGCTCAAGTGATTCGCTTGGCACATTGAACCACTCACTGTGGTCGCAATCTTTGAACCAGTCGTGTTGCACTACCCCGTGACGTAGCTGTTGCAAGCACAGGTTAGCGACAAAGGGTGTCTGACCTGACCAGTAGGTGGATAAAGAGTGTTGGTTAATGTCCATAAGTATGCAAAATCCTCGAGTATATTAAGGTGGCACACGCCTGTTTGCGTGGTGTTACTATTAATTATACTTTTAAAATATGAATGATTTATATCAATTTTTTAAGACTACCGATGTAGGAATCACTCGATTGTCTCTAGCTGTTTTTTGATGGTGCGCAAGAATAATTCCTGGGCTCTCTTTAACCGCTATGGGGTCACCTGAAGTGCAGCCCTAGGACAGGGCTGCGTATGCTTGCTTTATTAGCGTTACCAACAGAGGTAACAATAGCGTGTGAAGTGAATAAGGGTAGACCTTATTACTGCATGTTCATGCCGCCGTTAACGGTGAAGTCAGCACCAGTGGAAAAAGCAGCTTCATCGGATGCTAACCAAGCGATAATTGAGGCAATTTCTTCTGGTTGTCCTAAGCGGCCAACGGGAATTGTAGCAATCATGCCCTCCAAAATGTCTGGACGAATCACCGCAGTCATCTCAGTCGCGATATAGCCCGGTGATACTGTATTCACTGTCACGCCTTTACCGCTGAGTTCGCGTGCGAGTGCCATGCTGAAGCCGTGCACACCTGCTTTGGCTGCAGAGTAGTTGACTTGGCCAAACTGACCGCGCTGGCCATTAATTGAGGAGATGTTAATAATCCGACCCCAGTTTTTGCTGAGCATGCCTTCAACAACTTGTTTGCTGGTGTTAAATAAACTGTTGAGGTTGGTGTTGATTACCGCGTTCCAGTTTTCAGGTGTCATCCTACGAAACGTGCCGTCACGAGTAATACCAGCGTTATTGACTAGCACGTCAATTGCACCGATCTCGCTCTGTAACTTTTCGAATGCTTTGGATGTGGATTCCCAGTCTGCAACATCACACTCTAAGACGTGGAATGTATAACCTTCTTCAGACTGTTGGGCGAGCCAAGCATCTTTACGTGATGAGCCAGTACTGCATCCAACTACAACGGTAAAACCATCATCATGCATGCGTCGACTAATAGCTGTTCCGATGCCACCCATGCCACCTGTGACAAGTGCGATACGTTTTACATTGCTCATAAATCATCCTCCATTACGTTTATTGTAATTTAGCATCACCCATTCACTTTAAAATTGCTAGGTATTTAAGTCGTTGATGCAGTGTCTTTAGTTGATATAGCTCTATTGATTGCAAAACATTAGTATATTTAAAGGATTTGTGTCTGTTATTGCTTGCAGGCCGTGCAGGACGGCCGATGCGCCAATAGAGTAAGATGGTGTGCTTATGTATGCTATCTGTGAGATTTTTTACCCATGTCAGACAACAATCATTCCCAGCCACGTTTAATCAAGAAGTATGCGAACCGTCGCATGTATGACACTCATACTAGCACCCATGTGAATGTCAATGATATTCGCCAGCTAGTCATTGATGACGTTCCTTTTCAAGTTGTTGATGCCAAGAGTGGTGAAGACCTAACGCGAAGCATCCTTTTGCAAATTATTCAGGAGGCCGAGAATGATGGTGAGCCGATTTTCTCTAGCGATATGCTCAAAGGTATTATTCGTTTTTATGGTCCGCTGCAAGGTGTGCTCGGTAGCTACTTAGAGCAAAGTATTCAAACTGTAGTGGACCTGCAGACAAAAGCGAGTGTGCAGTCATCGCAAGCTTGGAGTGAGTTTATGCGTAAGAAGGCGCCAGTGACGAGCGATTTGATGAGCGACTATATGGAACAGTCGAAGAAGCTTTATCAGAGCACGCAGAGTTTGTTTGGTCTGTTTGGTGCAACTTCTTCACGTAAGTCAGAGGGGGCTGATGTTAAAAAAGATGATGAGTAGACGTCACTGCAAATACTGATCAGTGCACTTCAGGATAGCTGTGCGGGGTTTAGATTGAAACGGTTTAGAGGACTGCTTCTGATGAGCTGCTGGTGGAGCGCAATGTTTGTGGGTTATGTTGTTATCAATGGCTTGAGAGAGTGACTGTTTAATTAAAAAAGGGAGTAGCGCTAAGCGCTACTCCCTTTTTTTCGATCGGATCTGTTAATCGAGACTTTTAATATCTCGCAGAAGGGATCTTACTTCTTTGCTGCAGCTTTAGGACTTTCAGTTGCGGCTGTTGCTGTGGCAGTTGCTTTACCTGCAGCAGATGCGGCAGCGGCAATGCCTTCTTCAGCCATTTCAGAGGCTTGTTTAGCAGCTTTCTGAACGCTTTCGTAGGTGCTGCCAACAGTTTCTAAGGCGGTTTTGAACATGGCAACAGCAGGCTCAGCACCCGCTGGTGCGTTTTTGCTCAGTGTTTCGATCAGTTCTTGAGTTTGCTGAGTGGTTGCATCAACCTGGCTTTCAGCAAGCTTAGCAATGTCTGCTTGGGTCTTGGAGATCAGCTCGTATACTTCACGATTGAATTCCATTAAACGCTCAGCTTGTGCTGCTGGCTGTGGTAAAGCTGTCTGCAAGCTAGCTAGATCCTTAGGATCAGTTACAGTCAACATAGACTGTAAGCTTTCGAACTGCTCACCGCTTGCTGCACGCAGTGATTTAAGTTGCAGTTGAGTCAGTTGCTCAACGCTTTCAAAAACACGGCTGCTGATTTGTTGCAGCATTTCAAGTTGTGCTTTCTGTGCGCTTTGGATTTTTTCTGAATTAAATAAAGACATATTGGTAGTTTCCTATTAATTGTATTGCCGATTACGGCTTAATGTATTTGAGCCATCAGATGCTCAGTCATGCTATTATGTTGCACTGCAAAAAGATTATTTGCAACTGTTTTTTGTGCACTGCACAAAGATTTTTCTTTAGCTTGCCTGATCACGCTATAACAGTGAGTTGTTATGATGTTTTTTAATTCATTGTCGGGCAAGGTAGGGATAAAAGATCCCAGCATGTAGGAGACATATATGAGCGATAAAAGTTTTTTCACACAAGTGGAGGAGCGCTTTTCTTCTTTCCAAGCGCTACTTAAACACTTGGGTCAGTTGCAACGTTTGCAATTTGATAATCTCCTTACAGCCTCTAGCCAGCGTTATACAGCTACTCTCTCACCCATGCGTGAAGGACAACTGCGCCAACCGAGCCCCACTGAATGTTTAGAGTATTGGGTCGACTTTTGTCAGCGTAGCTTGCTGTATTTGGATGCACTGCGTCAGCGTGGTGATAATACCTTGGCCCATGAGGCTGCAGGCTACCCATTACTGTTGAAGTTTCCCTATGAAACACTCATTGATGGGCGTGATTTGCCTCGTCCAGTGAACTATTCATTATTGAAAATTATTTCTGAGACTGAGCAGCCAAATAACAGTGAGCGTGCTCCTGTTATTGTTATTGATCCGCGCGGTGGGCATGGCGCTGGCATTGGTGGTTTTAAGCAAGATTCAGCGGTTGGCGAAAGCTTGCGAGCAGGGCACCCAACGTATTTTATCGCTTTTAGTCATTCACCTGAGTCAGGTCAAACATTGCATGATGTGGGTGTGGCGCAGGCTGGTTTTCTTGAGGAAGTGATTCAGCGTCACCCTAATGCAGAAAAGCCGATTGTGATTGGCAACTGTCAGGCCGGTTGGGCGCTGATGGGGTTGGCTGCAGCGCGTCCCGAATTACCCGGATTAGTCATCATTAACGGTGCGCCACTGTCGTATTGGTCGGGTGAAGAAGGAAACAACCCAATGCGCTATTCAGGAGGTTTGCTTGGCGGTGCTTGGCTGACTCGATTAGCCAGCGATTTAGGCAATGGTCGTTTTGACGGTGCTTGGTTGGTGAGCAACTTTGAAGCCTTAAACCCAGCCAATACCTATTGGAATAAGTATTACAACCTGTTTAGCAATATCGATAGCGAAGTGCCGCGGTTTCTTGACTTTGAGCGCTGGTGGGGCAGTCCAACGCTGCTTAATAGAGAAGAGATTGAGATGATTGTTGATGATCTTTTCATCGGTAATCGTTTAACAGGTGGCTTAGGAGCGCAGAGCAGTGAGGTCGATCTGAAGAAGATTGAGGCCCCTGTGGTGGTATTTTGCTCCTATGGTGATGATATTACGCCTCCGCAACAGGCGTTAAACTGGATTGCTGACATTTATCCCAGTGATCTTGCACTGCGTAAAGCGGGTCGTACCATTATTTACCTGAAGCATGCCAACGTGGGGCATTTAGGTATTTTTGTGTCTGGGGCTGTAGCGCGTCGCGAACACCGAGAGCTGCTGGATGCAAGCGAAGCCATCGGGCTATTGGCACCTGGGCTTTACGAAATGATTATTGAGGACGTACCTGTTACAGATGAGTCCGAGCCAAGCTATGAAGTCTATTTCGAGCCTCGGCGTATCACTGATATTTTGAGTGATGACAATAGTGAGCGCGAGCGCGATGACGAGCGTGAGTTCGCTATGGTCAACCAAGTTTCACAGGTCAACAGTACACTCTATGAGTCGTTTGTACGTCCCTGGATGATTCCAGCAATGAATGAGCATTCGGCTGAAATGATACGCAAGGCGCACCCGTTTCGCATGCAGCAGTATTTTCACAGTAGCTTGAATCCAATCTTTAGCTGGTTGGCTGGCAGTGCACCTGTAGTACGTGCTAATCGCCAGCCGGTTTCCCCTAATAATCCATTGTTAGCTTGGCAAGAGAATTTTTCTAATTTAGTTGAGACGCAGTTAAACGTTTTTCGCGATGTGCGTGACGCTTCGCAAGAGATGAAATTCCATACTGTGTACGGTGCTCTGGCGACTTTAACAGGCATGCAAAAACCTGATACTCAGCAGAGTGAAGCCCAGTTACAAGATGAGAACGTAACTGAACATTTGCGCGATTCTTTAACGCAGGGTGGTGGACTGGAAGCTTTGTCGAGAATCTTGCTATTACTGGGTCATGAGAGTGGTAAGTTCAGTAAAGCTCGTGTGCAGCAGATGGCTGAGAAAAGCCGCAGTCTAATGAAAGAGTTCGACATGGATTTTGGCAATATTCGCCAGATTATCGACCAACAAGGGTTATTGGTTTTTGCCCTTCCTGCAGAAAGTTTAGCAACGTTACCGCAACTGCTGGTTGATAATGAACAGCGCAAAGTGTTACTCGAGACTGTGATGGCGCTGGTTCCTGAGCTATTGATCGCTGAAGGAGCTGTCGGTGAATTGTGGCGTCAATTGCACCAGCTGTTCGAGCAGCCTATACCTGCATTTGTTCAGCCGAAATTATCTACTTCGTCAGTTGCTGTGGATAAGACAGAGCCTGTGGTCCCAGTTAAGAAAACAGTCACTCCAGTGAAGGCTGTTGAGAAAAAGGCCGCGCAGGCAGTTAAGCCTAAGACAGCAAAAGCGGCTGCTAAAAAAGTAGCAAAACCAGCGGTAGCGCCTAAAGCTGTAACAGCGGACAAGGAAAAAACAGTTACTGCTCAAGCATCTATAGAAAAGCCGTCAGAACCAGCAAAAAAAGAAGTGGCTCAACAGCAGGAATTACCAGTGTCTACAGCTCAGGCCGTCTCGCCAAAAGCCGATCAGGCCAAGTCTGCTGCAGTTAAAGGCGCGGACGATAAGTTGGTAGAGCGCGCTGAAGCAAAGGCAGCGCCCGTTAAAGCTGCTGTGAAGAAGCCGCTACAGCCAGTAGTAGCACCGACACCGAAAGCTACTGTGGCTGCGCAGAAGGACAAAATAACTGCTGTTCAAGCGCCTGTAGAAAAGACTACAGAATCAGTAAAGCCTCAAGCTGAGAGTCAACAGCCGGCGTTAGCAAAAGCTGATCAGGACAAGCCTGCTGCTAAAGCATCGGCGGATAAGCTGCCAGAGCAAGCTCAAGCTGAAGAAACGAAAGCACCGATTAAAACGGCTGTGAAAAAGCCAGTGCAGAAGTCCAAGAGACGCCAAAAAGCGCAAGCTAAGAAACAGGAGCAGTTAGCCTCGACACCTGAGGCAAAAAAAGATAAATAAGAGGACGTAATTTTGCCGTGTGAGTTATAGCGCGGAGTACATATTGCCCAGTACCTACTGCAGTCGGTTGACTCAGTCGTACTGGGCTCTTCTAGAGTTAAGACAGGTTAGGTCAGGCTCACGACCAATGAATCTCATGCTCTAAATCGAGTGAGGATTCCACTCCTAAATTCTCATAGTGCTCATCAAGAAATTTCTTTGCAGCCTCGCGACCAATGTCACGCAAGTGGGTTAAAAACGACCACTCAGAGTTCATTTTACTGGAAGCTGACAGTGGGTTTATTTTTTCTGTGGCTTCGATACGGTGCACTAAAATATTTGCGTAGTGATCTGCATCGAGTTTATTTTCTTCAAGTAGGCGGTGCACGAACTCAATGCTGCGCAGCTCTCTAAGTAAGGACGAGTTGAAGGAGATTTCATTGATGCGGTTCTGTATCTCTTTTGCGGTTTTTGGAACTTCGAGGCGTTCAATGGGGTTCACTTGAACGATGACGATATCCTTAGACTCTGTGGTTTGGAACAGAGGAAACAGTGGTGGGTTACCGCTAAAACCACCGTCCCAATAAGGTATACCGTCCACTTCAACTGCTTGGTAGATGGTCGGTAAACACGCAGAGGCTAAAATCATATCTGCGGTAAGCTCGTTGCCTTCGAATATCTTAATCTTGCCCGAGCGCACGTTAGTGGCGGCAATAAATAATTCTATATCGTTGCATGTTCTGATTTTTTCAAAATCAATCGTGGTTTCAACCAATTCACGCAGTGGGTTGAACTGGAACGGGTTGGTCTCATAAGGCGAGGCCACTCGACTCATAAAGTCCATCATGGCATAAGCTGGCGAGCCGCTAATATCCCAGTTGCCCGTCAAAATACCCAGGGGGCTGCGCTTAAGAGGGCTAAACATCGCTAAATTTGAGATTTTACACCAAAAATTCTTAAGCGCCTCACGTGCACCCTCAGGGCCACCTTCCATAAAGCCTTGAGTAAACACAACAGCGTTCATTGCGCCTGCGCTCGTACCTGAAATACCCTGCACATTGACGCGGCCGTCTTCCATGAGGTAGTCAAGTACTCCCCAGGTGAACGCTCCATGCGAGCCGCCACCTTGCAAGGCAAGGTTGATCGATTTTTTACTCATCGAGGTTGTATCCTTTATAGTTCAGCTAGAATATATTGTTTTGTAATCATAAAAAATGAGAATTCAAATTTATTATTGTGCAGTCCAGCCGCCGTCAACAGGCAGTGTCGAACCCGTAATTGATGCCGCATGATCGCTACAGAGAAATACAGCAACAGCAGCAACTTGATCCACAGTGACAAACTTTTTCGTGGGTTGTGCTTTGAGCAATACATCTTGGATCACTTGCTCTTCGGTAATGCCGCGAGCCTTGGCGGTATCCGCCACTTGTTGCTCTACTAGCGGCGTCCAAACATAACCCGGAGCAATTGAATTCACTGTGGTGCCAAACTCTGCTAGCTCTAAGCCAACAGTTTTTGTCAAACCAGCAATGCCATGCTTGGCTGCAACATAAGCAGACTTATAAGGAGAGGCGACTAAAGCGTGCGCCGAAGCTGTATTGATAATACGACCCCATCCGCGTTTTTTCATGCCAGGGGTAACAGCTTTAATGGTATGGAAAGCTGATGTCAGGTTAATGGCGATGATCGCATCCCACTTGTCCTCAGGGAAATCCTCGATCGGCGAGACAAACTGGATACCAGCGTTGTTGACTAGAATATCGACAGAACCAAAAGCTGCTTCGGCTTGTGCGATCATCGCGACAATTTGCTCTGATTTAAGCATGTTGGCTGGGGAAAAGAGCACCTGGGTACCAAAATCATCTTCGATTGATTTTCTTACGGCTTCATTATCTTCTGCACTACCGAGGCCGTTAATCATTACATTAGCGCCTTGCTCGG
The DNA here is from genome assembly GCA_035271365.1 of Thiopseudomonas sp. Taxonomy (GTDB): domain Bacteria; phylum Pseudomonadota; class Gammaproteobacteria; order Pseudomonadales; family Pseudomonadaceae; genus Denitrificimonas. The sequence continues at coordinate 3,704 of DATERS010000163.1, read as the reverse complement.
CTAAACCGCGGGCTATTGCTAAGCCTATTCCTGAAGAAGAGCCTGTAATCACAGCATTTTTGTTTTTTAGCATGATCTATCCCACTGTAAAAGTTTATATACTGTATCAATACTACAGTTGCGGCACTCTAGTACAGCCAGTTAGACAGCGATTGCATCTTTTGCCCTCGCTGAATCTGGCGAATGATACAGAGCTTTTTTACTCAAAAGCGATATTACCGCTATTTATCTCTGAATCTCTAGGTGTGATGCCTCAATACAAATTAGAGCAGTCTCTGTGATATTACTCACAGTTTTCTTTTTTAAAGTTTCAGTCAAGCTTCTGGTAACTCATGCTGTATTCAACTCAATGTGTATGTTTTTGTTAAGGAATGAATAATGTCTGAATTAACGTTAGGTGTGCACTCTGAAACGGGAACCTTACGTCAGGTGATTGTCTGTCGCCCTGGGCTGGCGCATCGCCGCTTAACGCCGTCTAACTGTCATGCGTTGCTATTTGACGATGTGTTATGGGTCAAGCAAGCGCAAAAAGATCACGATGCCTTTGTTCGAATTATGCAAGAACACGGTATTGAAGTATTAGACATACATGATTTATTAGCACAAACGCTGGAGATACCTGAGGGGCGCACATGGATACTCGATCAGCGTATTACCTGGAATGAGATCGGCGTTGGTATGCTGTCTGAGTTGCGCGCTTGGATGGATGAGTTGCCCGGCGAGAAGCTCGCAGAGTATTTAATTGGTGGCCTGGAAGTGGGCGATTTACCTTTTAATCCAGCGAGTTTATTTGGTAATCATTTAGGCCGCTATGGTTTTGTGCTGCCGCCTTTGCCGAACTTCTTGTTTGCTCGCGATAACAGTGCTTGGATTTATGGTGGCGTGACGCTCAATCCAATGTATTGGACGGCGCGTAAACCAGAAACATTACTGACTGCAGGCGTGTATAAGTTTCACCCGAAATTTGCTGGAAAAGTTGATGTCTTGTGGGGCGATCCGCTGCAAGATTTTGGTCTGGCAACCCTTGAAGGTGGCGATATCATGCCAGTTGGCAATCGCACTGTACTCGTGGGTATGGGTGAGCGCAGTTCGCCGCAAGCAGTCGGACAATTGGCGCGAGCGTTGTTTGCTAAAGGCAGTGTTGATCGCGTTGTTGCCTGTCAAATGCCTAAATCACGTGCGGCAATGCACCTCGATACAGTGTTCACTTTTTGCGGCGATAATATTGTTACTGCATTTACTGAAGTCGCCGATGAAATGATTTGCTATGATCTGCGCCCAGATAAAGGCGGAAAATCACATGTTTTCACCCAAGACTCACGCCATATGTTTGATGTAGTGGCTGAGGCGATGGGTTATGCCTCACTCGAAGTCGTGGCAACAGGTGGTGATCATCCAGCGGAACGCGAGCGCGAACAGTGGAATGATGGCAACAATGTGTTGGCGCTTAGCCCTGGTGTCGTGATTGGCTATGACCGAAATGATGATACCAATGCCGCGTTAGCCGCTGCAGGAATTGAGGTGTTATCCATTCCCGGTGCTGAGTTGGGTCGTGGACGTGGAGGCGGTCGCTGTATGAGCTGTCCTACGGTACGAGATCCTGTTTAATATGTGTTTTTTGCTGCAACTTTTACCCCGCTGCTAACCAAGGAGCAGATGCATGCCTTTCAACCTTAAAAATCGTAACTTGTTAACGTTGCGCGATTACACGCCTCAAGAAATCGGATTTTTACTGAAGTTATCTGCCGATCTTAAAGCAGCAAAGTACGCAGGAACTGAGCAGCCCAGCCTGCAAGGTAAAAACATTGCGTTAATTTTTGAAAAAGACTCCACCCGTACCCGTATTGGTTTTGAAGTAGCGGCTATGGATCAAGGGGCGCGCGTAACCTATCTTGGCCCAGCCGGTAACCATATTGGTCACAAAGAGTCGGTCAAAGATACAGCGCGTGTATTAGGTCGTGTTTATGATGCGATTGAGTACCGTGGTTTTGGTCAGGAAATTGTCAATGAGCTGGCTGAATATTCGGGGGTGCCCGTTTACAATGGCTTAACCGATGATTCCCATCCAACGCAAATCTTGGCTGATTTTCTGACCATGCAAGAGCACAGCGACAAGCCATTGCATGAAGTGGCTTATGTGTTTGTCGGTGATACCGCCAATAATATGGGCAATAGCTTGCTGGTCGGTGGTGCGCAAATGGGTATGGATGTACGTTTGTGTGCACCGAAAGAGTGCCAGCCTGATCAAGATATTCAAGATTATGCACAGGCTATCGCTGAAAAGACCGGTGCGCGTATTACCATTACCGATGACATTGATGTCGCCGTACAAGGTGTAGATTTTGTCTATACCGATGTCTGGGTATCGATGGGTGAACCGCAAGAAAAGTGGGCTGAGCGCATTGAGTTATTAATGCCGTACCAAGTGAATGCTGCAATGATGGCAAAAACGGGTAATCCACGGGTGAAGTTTATGCACTGTTTGCCAGCGTTTCACAACACTGAAACTACGATGGGTAAAGAAATTCAAGAAAATTTTGGCATTGATGCAATGGAAGTGACGGACGAAGTATTCGAAAGTCCAGCGTCGATAGTGTTTGATCAAGCAGAAAACCGTATGCACACCATTAAAGCCGTATTGGTGGCAACTTTAGGATAAAAGATATGTTGGTTGTAGCAGCATTAGGCGGCAATGCCTTATTACAGCGTGGTCAGCCGTTGACCGCGCAAGTACAGCGCGAGAATGTCAAAGTGGCAGCGCGTGCTTTAGCAGAGATTGTTCGAGCAGGTCATCAGCTGGTGATTACCCATGGTAATGGCCCGCAAGTGGGTTTGTTGGCGTTGCAAAATGATGCGTATACGCCAGGTGATAGCTATCCACTGGATGTGTTGGGTGCGCAAACCGCGGGTATGATTGGTTATTTGATTGAGCAAGAGATGGAGAATGCACTAAAGCACACGTGTCCCATCGTGACATTGCTCACTCAAGTTGTAGTTGATCTTAATGACCCAGCGTTTGCCAAGCCGACTAAGTATATTGGCCCGGTTTACACTCAAGCAGAAGCTGAGGAACGCGCGGCTAAGTCAGGTTGGAATATTGCCCAAGACGGTGATAAATGGCGTCGTGTGGTGGCTTCACCTAAACCCTTAGATATCCCAGACCTGAATGTACTGCAGCTGCTCGTTGAGCAAGGTGCAGTAGTGATTTGTAACGGTGGCGGTGGTATTCCTGTGATACGTGATGCGGATAACAATCTGCAAGGCATTGAAGCAGTGATTGATAAAGACCTGTCCAGTGCCTTCCTAGCCAAGCAGCTCGGTGCCGATGCGCTTTTGTTGCTGACGGATGTTGAGGCTGTGTATCAAGATTTTGGCACACCTGAAGCCAAAGCATTGCAGACCTTAACCATTGCTGAAAGTGATGCGTTGAACTTGCCTGCCGGTTCCATGGGTCCAAAAATCAATGCCGCTTGTAGCTTTGCTGCATCCGGTGGCTTTAGTGCGATTGGTCGTTTGTCTGAGGCATTAGCCTTACTGTCAGGGCAGGCCGGTACGCATATCGTTGCTGAACACAGCTAAGTGACAACAGTCACGCTCTTGTAGTGGCCAGCTCTTACGTTTGAGCACAGCAAACCATAGCGCCTGTTTGTGGGGTATGCAGGGCTGGGATGCAGCAGTCGCAGGCATGGCCAGCTCTTACGTTT
>DATERS010000162.1:0-33262 GCA_035271365.1 Thiopseudomonas sp. | reverse complement strand
TCGTGCATCTCCCACAGCTTGTCGTACAGTGTTTTTCCAGTCATTAGACCGTCCTCATCAGTATTATGTGCAGCGGCCATTCACCTACTGCTTATAAGTCTATCTTATGAGCTGTACTCGAATAACTCAAATTGATATTTCTTATTCATTAGATTCCATTTAGGAATAGCAGTATAGTTTAAGCACCTGTTTTAGATCACTTGAGTGTCGCCCATGGATCTCGCTAGCTTGAATACCTTTATCGCGATCGCCGAACAGCGCAGCTTCTCGCTGGCTGGTACACGCCTGCATGTGACTCAGCCCGCCATTAGTAAACGTATCGCCAGCTTGGAAGAACAATTGGGTGTGCGTTTATTTGATCGCGTCGGCCGCGAAACTCGTCTGACGGAAGCAGGACAAGCTTTATTGCCGCGTGCCTATCGCATTATCAATGAACTGGAAGATGCACGGCGCGCGCTGAATAATCTCAGTGGTACCGTCAGTGGCCGCTTAAGTTTAGCCACCAGCCACCATATTGGTTTGCGCCGTTTACCGCCGCTGCTGCGCGCTTTTACTAAACGTTACCCTGAAGTGATGCTGGATATTCGCTTTCTTGACTCTGAAGTGGCCTATGCCGATGTACTTCACGGCCGTTGTGAGCTGGCGATTATCACCCTATCACCGCACTGTGAAGCACCATTACAAGCGGTTAAAGTCTGGCAAGATGATTTGGTTTTTGTCGTTGCACCCGATCATCCACTGGCGCAACGTCAACGTATCAGTCTGGCAGACTTATGTGAGTATCCCGCCGTTTTTCCTGGCAGCCACACCTTTACTCGAAAAATTGCTTTGCAATTGTTTGATCAAGCAGATCTTACGCCGAATATCAGCATGAGTACCAACTATATGGAGACCATTAAAATGATGGTCTCGATTGGTTTGGCTTGGAGTGTCTTACCGCACAGTATGCTGGATGATTCTGTGGTGCGGTTACCCATGACTGATGCCAGCCTCAGTCGTGACTTGGGCTATATAGTGCATACTGAGCGCACGCTATCCAATGCGGCGCAGGCGTTTATGCAGATGCTCAGTGCCACAGATACGCTTGATCCAATGTAATTAAGCCGGTTGCTCTAACAGTTGCTCAACATGGCTAAACTCGCCATGCACAAAACCAAAGATGCGATCAATCTCAGTGCAATCCGTGACTTTGCGTAATTGATTAAACAATTGCTGCGCTTCTGGGTAATTGCGCGTCAGCATACTCAACCACTGCTTAAGACGTCCCGGTGCACTGCGCGGCAGCTGGAACAAACGCACTTGACGCCAGAATTCACGCAACATCGGCTGCAATTCTGGCCATGTTTTCAATTGGTATTCGATACCATCACGGGCGCAGGCAATTTGTTTGGCTAAATCAGGACGTGAAACCAGACCGCGACCGAGCATCACATGATCAACACCGCTGACTTCACGGCAACGATACCAATCAGCCAGCGTCCAGATATCACCATTAGCAAACACTGGAACATTCACCACATCTTGCACTTTAGCCACCCACTCCCAATGCGCAGGTGGTTTATAACCATCGGTTTTAGTGCGTGCATGCACGACAATTTGTGCAGAGCCGCCATCCGCTAAAGCGCGGGCACAATCCATTGCGCCATCTGGGCTGTCATAGCCTAAGCGCATTTTAGTGGTCAGTGGAATATCGGCTGGCATACCCGCGCGCACAGCTTCAACAATCTTAAATAACACCTCAGGTTCACGCAGTAAAATCGCACCACCACAGGAGTTATTCACTGTTTTGGATGGACAGCCAAAGTTTAAATCAATCACTGGCGCCCCCATCTCACAGGCCTTCGCTGCATTATCAGCCATCGCATGCGGATCTGAGCCCAATAGCTGTACACGCAAGGGTGTGCCAGCAGGTGTCTGCGCACCCTGCTCTAGCTCAGGCGCTAAACGATGGTAGGTGCGATTGGGCAACAACTGGTCGGTGATGCGCACAAACTCAGTCACACACCAATCAATTCCGCCCTGCTCGGTCAGCACGTCACGCATAATATGATCAACCAAACCTTCCATCGGTGCTAAAGCAATTTGCACAATATCGAACTCACAAATAAATCAGCACTGACAATCAGTGCTGGTAAAAATAATACTAGCGAATGCCGGCAACTGCGCCAGCAGGTTCAGCGCTGTCTAGATTGCACTGACACATAAGCGCCATAATGCGTTGATTTAGGGCCGCGCAAGCCAGAGCAACACATCGCTCCAGCGCTCTCTTATAAAATGCCAGCGCTCACAACTTAAGCATGTTCAGGCAGCATCACCGCGCCATAACCTTGTACAAATTCAGGTGGCATACGTTTAGGTCGCCCAGTTGATAGCTCAATGCAGACAAAGGTGGTTTTAGCTCGCAGCAAGGTCACACCATCAGACACGCGCACTAACTGAAAATAACGGTCCATGCGCAAACGTTGATTGGAGTGGGCAATCCACGTGGCCATCTGCAGCTCTTCGCCTTCATAAGCGCTGGCCAGATAGTCAATCTCATGACGCAAGACCGCCATACCTCGATCCAACACCTGATATTCAGCAAAGCCCAGGCCAAGGTCGATGGAATGCTGCCAAGCGCACTCTTCCATCCACTGCACATACACCGCGTTATTAACATGATCAAACTCATCAATATCAGCAGGTTCAGCGCGCAACGCTAAAATGTAAGGTTCGGGGTAATCCCAACTCATGTCAACGATTCCAAGTGCCCTGCCATTGCACAAGCCTCACGGGCCAGCTGAGTGATTTGATCCCAAGCTTGCGCCTGCACTAAGCTGGCTGGAGCAACCCACGTACCACCACAACAGGCCACATTCGGTAAACTTAAATAACTCAGTAAATTATTACGCGTCACGCCGCCGGTTGGGCAAAAGCTAATCCCCGTAAACGGACCTTTAAAACTATTGAGCATACGCACGCTGGCATCGCCATTCGCGGGGAATAGCTTTAAAGAACGGTAGCCGTATTCTACCGCCGCTAACACTTCAGAGGGCGTCATCACTCCAGGTAAATACGGTAAGTCTGTCTCTTTAGCAGCTTGAGCTAAACGCTCAGTAAAGCCTGGACTGACCGCAAACTGTGCACCGGCATCAATGGCTTGGCCAAACTGTTCAGCGCTGACCACCGTACCTGCACCGACAATCAAATCCGGCACTTCTTGGCGAATTACCTTCAGTGCTTCCAGTGCTTGCGGCGTACGCAAGGTCACTTCAATCACATTCAGGCCGCCAGCACACAGTGCTTGCGCCAGCCCAACTGCGCGCTCGACATCATCAATGACCAACACCGGCAAAACGGGGTAGGCACAGCGTAAGATTTTTTCCATAGTTAGCATCAATCAGTCCTCTATTAGAAAGCTGGCACCCTGATCAGCAGGCCCAACCCAACGACGTTGCGCAGCAAATAACGACACTCCATAACCCAAAGCTGGGTTAGGCGGCACAAGTGTATCGCTGCGTAGGGCTAGCTGCTCGGAAGAAATATGCAGATGAAACAGATCCTGCGCGGCATCAATCTCAATCACATCACCATCCTGCAAGCGGCATAATACGCCGCCTTTTGCTGCTTCTGGGGTGACATGTATCGCGGTTAATACTTTACCTGAAGCGCCCGATAAACGACCGTCAGTCACTAATGCAACTTTCTGCCCATTGGCTTGTAAATTAGCTAAGAGTGGCATTAGTTTATGCAGTTCTGGCATCCCATTAGCCGCTGGGCCTTGGAAACGCAAAACCAAGACTAAGTCGCCCGTCAGTGAGCCTGCGTCATAGGCAGCTAATACATCAGCTTCAGCATCAAACACCCGTGCTGGCGCTTTAATTGCCCAAAACGCTTGATTGACGGCTGAAGTTCTCACGATTGCGCGGCCTAAATTACCGGCCAGCAAATGCAAACCACTGTGCAGCGCAAACGGCTCTGCCGCTCCACGTAAAATGCTGGGCTCTGGACTCTCACTCGGTACATCGCGCCATGCTAAGGTGCCGCTATCCAGATACGGCTCACGAGCATAAGCTTCCAAGCCTTCGCCAGCCACGGTGCGCACATCGCTATGCATAAAGCCTGCATCCAGCAACTGTCTAAATAGCCACGCTACACCACCAGCAGCATGGAACTGATTGACATCCGCCGCACCGCTTGGATACACCTGCGCCAATAGCGGTACCACTTTCGACAAGCCAGCCATATCTTCCCAAAGCAACTCATAACCCGCAGCACGTGCAATCGCAGGCAAATGTAGAGTGTGATTGGTCGATCCGCCGCTGGCCAATAACGCCACAGCACCATTGACTAAGGCTTTGGCGTCGATCTGCACTGCTAAGGGTAAAAAACGACTGCCATTGCGTGTATTTTCCACCAAGAGGCGCGCAGCTTCATCGGTTAAAGCATGACGCAATTTTGATACCGGCGAAGCAAAGGCACTGCCCGGTACATGCAAGCCCATCGCTTCCATCAGCATCTGGTTGCTATTGGCAGTACCGTAAAAGGTACAAGTACCGGGTTCATGGTACGCGGCTAACTCTGCTTCGAGTAACTCAGCACGCCCAATTAAACCCGCCGCATAACGTTCACGTACCGCAGCTTTTTCCGGATTCGACAAACCCGAACTCATGGGTCCTGCGGGGACAAATACCGCAGGCAAATGACCAAAATGCAGCGCACCAATCAATAAGCCCGGCACGATTTTATCGCAAACACCTAAATACAGCCCACCATCAAAGACACCATGGGTGAGGCCAATGGCTGTAGCTTGGGCAATCAGATCGCGAGAAAATAGCGATAGCTGCATCCCCGGCGTACCTTGAGTCACGCCATCACACATGGCCGGTACACCGGCAGCAAACTGCGCACTAGCACCATAGCGATATAAGGCTTCTTTAAGCTGGTCAGGATAATTTTTGAGCGGCGCATGCGCTGACAACATATCGTTGTAGCTGGACACAATCGCCATATGCGCTGCGCCACCTTGGCGCATAATCACGCGTTGATCATCCGGCTGTGCTGCCATTACATGCGCTAAGTTCGAGCAGCCATGGGCACTGTGAGTCCCCTGCTCTGCCGCCTGTAATGCGTTTTTTAAATACGCGCTACGGCGCAGCTTAGAACGTTCCTCAATCTGTTGGGTAATACGCTCAACAATGGGATGCAACATAATGACTCCTTCCTTTTCAGCACATTCGGCACACCGGATAGCACAACAAGCAATAGCTTAAGGTGCCCAATAAATATGCACGGGCAGCGGCGCATGCCAGAGTAAATGGTAAATCGGTAAAGCTTGTGTGGTGGGATCATTGGCTAGCACGCGATCAAGCATCTGCCGTTTGCTATCGCCAAACACTAATAAGCCAAGCCAAGCTGTTGCACACAACATCGACATATTCAGTGACAAGCGCACTTTGGGCTCATCCGGCGCTAAACCCACTAAAGCCGAAGGTGCTGAGCTGAGCTGCAAGGCATCCATTAAATGCGGCATACCTGGAAATAGCGATGCAATATGCCCATCACCGCCCATCCCTAATAAGGTTGCAGCAAAAGGCGTATGCGATTGCAGAGCCTGCGCCCAAGCCGCACTGGACTGTTCAGCCGTCTCAGCTAAGCGTGGATCGATAACAGTGGCCTGTGGTAGTGCAGTGTGCAACATCTGTGCATTACTGTGCGCACTGTCGCCAGCCACCCAGCGCTCATCCGTTGGACTGATAGAGATATCAGCCCAAGGCAAATTCTGTTGATGAAGAGCAGCAAGTAAATCTGCCGGTGTGTTACCACCGGGCAGTAAGAGACTGACCCCTTGCGGGGCCTGTGAAGCCTGCGTAATGCAGGATGCCAACTGTTGCGTCAGCGCCTCATTACATGCTTGCTGTGTGGCAAACGAATGCAGTTGAGCCTGTGACATTGACACCTCCAAAAGCGATCAATCGAGGAGCAAATTTACTTTTTAAGTAGCGGTGCATGTCCATCATCACTGACCACAAAAGTGCCTTCAGGGGTCGGACGACGATTGGCTGGACGCTTTGCAGTTTTCTTGACAACTTTTTTGGCTGCATCTTTTTTCGCTACTTTCTTCTTTTTCGTGCCAGCGGCTTTACCCGATGCTTTTACGCTTTTCGGGCCGTTATAGGCACCTTTTAGTTCTTTAATCACGCGACGTTCAAAAGTCTGCTTTAAATAACGCTCAACGCTGGACATGAGGTTCCAGTCATTGTGACAAATCAGACTGATCGCCAAACCTTCTTCACCGGCACGGCCAGTACGACCAATACGGTGCAGATACTCATCACCTGAACGTGGCATATCAAAGTTAATCACCACATCCAGACCATCAATATCCAAACCACGAGCTGCCACATCAGTTGCGACCAGAACGCGTGATTTGCCTTGACTGAAACGCTCTAAAGCACGTTTACGGTCTTTTTGATCTTTATCACCGTGCAATACATACGCATCAATATCTTGCGCAATTAAACGGCCATATAAACGATCCGCTTGAACACGCGTATTGGTAAAGACAATGGCTTTACGGAACGGCTCATTGCTCAGCAACCAGTGCACCAGACGCTCTTTATGTGGCACATCATCAGCGGTAATAATTTGCTGACGGGTGCTTTCATTCATCTCAGCAATTTGGTTAACCATCATGTGCAGTGGGTCTTTCAGCACAGAGTTGACCATTTCACGCAAGGCATTACCGCCCGTAGTGGCAGAGAACAACAAGGTTTGTTGACGGTTTGAACACTCATCCACCAAACGCTGCATATCTTCAGCAAAGCCCATATCCAACATACGGTCGGCTTCATCCAACACCAGCACTTCAACCTGATCCAGTTTTAAGTGACCGGCATTCAGGTGCTCAATTAAGCGACCGGGTGTAGCAATCAAAATATCAGGGTCTTTACGCAGCAACGCACCTTGTTCTTTAAAGTCTTCACCGCCAGTAATCACACCTGACTTAATAAAAGTGAATTGTGAAAAGCGCTCTACTTCAGCCAAAGTCTGGCGCGCTAACTCACGCGTTGGTAATAAAATAAGCGAACGAATCGCTACGCGCGGTTTAGCACCGGCAATAAAACGGTTCAGCAACGGCAAAACAAAAGCGGCCGTTTTACCGCTACCGGTACGGGCAATCACACGTAGATCACGACCTTCAAGTGCAGCCGGAATAGCCGCCGTTTGAACAGGCGTTGGCTCGGTGAAATTTAATTCAGCCAGCGCTTTTAAAAGACGCTCATGCAGGGCAAGTTCAGAAAACACGGTATACCTCAAAGATCATAAATCATAATAAATAATGCCCCTTGCTTATGCTTAAGGCTAACAGATTCGCATTGTACTTCAGTTTAAGCGTCGAGATTGCTTGACCAACACACGTAAACTATCAAATATCACTAAAGTGACCGCCAACCAAATAGGTACATAGGTCACCCACTGTCCAGATTCGACTGCTTCACCAATCCAAAACACACTAAACAAGAACAATAAGACCGGTTCAAGATAGCTTAAAATACCCAGCAAGCCCAAGGGTAGCAAGCGACTGGCACCCAGCATTGCAGCAAAAGCTAGGGTACTTAACAAGCCTAAGCCCGGTAATAAATACCACAGTTGTGGCGATTCAATAAATGCTTGCGGCGGAGCAAAGCTAATAATCAAATAAATAGCCACTGGCATCATCACCAGCATCTCTAAAAAAAAACCGGTAAAAGCATCAAAACCCATCCAGCGACGCAACATAAAGTATGGTGGATAGCCCAATGCACAGACTAAGGTGACCCAAGATAAGCCTCCCACACGCCATAATTCATACACCATACCAATCACGGCTAAGAACACCGCAATACGTTGTAATTTACGCAAATATTCGTTGTAAAACAGCCGTCCTGCCAACACCAGCACTAAAGGCATCAAGAAATAACCTAAGGTCAAATCAAGCATATGCCCAGTCAGCGGTGCCCAGACAAACATAAACCATTGCACGCCCATTAAACCGGCTGCCGCAAACAAGGCGAGCACTAATAAGGGTTCACGTTTTAAGCGCTGTGCGCTGGCTTTGAGTTCCGGCCCTCGACCCACCGCCATCAATAAAATAAACACAGCGGGCAACGACCACAGCACACGCTGAGCAAAAACTTGCACGCCATCTAAAGGCGCTAATAACAGCACATAGGCTGGAACAATAGTAAATATGCATGAAGCGAAAAATGACATCGCCACACCGCGGCCTGACAACTGCATACGGGTGCCTCTAAATTGAATAATAAAACGGGCAACACCTGTACGACTTGTCAGGTATTGAGCAAACACGACACTATGGTGTATTGGAGAACCGCCCTAAAACAAGGTGCGGCACTGCTGGCGCACTTAGCATGCACCGGATATTTAACCCTTTAATCTTTGCGATTAAAGCTTTTAACTTGCTGCTGCACTGCAGCTTTAGCCAACATATATGCGGATACCGGCGCACTGAGCATGAGGAATAAGGTTATCAGCAATTCATGCACATGCAAAACTTCATCTTGACTGCTGAAATACAGCATCGACGAAATCAACACACAACCTACACCCAAAGTAGTAGCTTTAGCAGGCCCATGTAAGCGCGTAAAGAAGTCAGGAAAACGATATAAACCTATTGATCCCACCAATGCAAAAGCACCACCCACCAATAAGAAAAACGCGACGCTATATTCAATCCAAACAGACATCAGTTCACCCTTGCTTATTCAATGATATCGCCGCGCAATAAATACTTACACAACACAACCGTACTAAAAAAACCAAATAATGCGATCAGCAACGCCGCTTCAAAAAACAGCCGACTGCTTAATAAAACACCAAATATCACCAATAAGGCTAAACCATTCAAATACAGGGTATCCAAAGCCAAAATACGATCCACTGCATCGGGCCCGCGCAATAATCGAATAAAATTCAATAACAAACTGACGCCAAACATCAGCATACTTATATAAATCACCGTGGTGAGCATGGGAATACCTCCAGCAACGGCTGTTCATAACGCTGTTTAATCTCTGCAATCAACGCCTGTTCATCATGACAATGTAATGCATGCACTGTGAGCAATGCATCTTGACGATTGACACTGGCTGCGACTGTACCTGGGGCTAAAGAGATAGCACTGGCCAGTAAATAAATGGCCACATCATCTTCCAATTCATAAGGCACCTGAACCCAGACCGGCTGCAGTTTATTTAAAGGACCTAAAGCTAAACGCGCCACTTGAAAATTCGCCACAATTATATCAACCAGCATATGCTGGCTGAAAATAAACATATGCTTCCAACTGCGAATACGCGGTAAGCGTGGCCACCAGTTCACAGTTAAGCGCGGAATCAAAACGGCTAAAAAGCCCCCTAATAGCCAATGCCCGGCCGAAGTAAAATCATCAACTAATAATAACCAAACCAACAATAAAGCTAGACTACCCAGTGGGTGCGTCAGCCATTTTCTTGAATGATTCATGGTGCTTCTCCCAATTGCATGGCCTGCACATAACTTTGCACATCAAGCACCTGTGCGGCGGCAGCTTCTGTGTAGGTGATCACCGGCTGAGCAAATACCACCAACAATGGACCACTCAATAAAAATAACGCCGTCACTGCAAAGGCAATTTTATCCATAGGTGCAGCATCACTGGGGGTATTGTGATGACGCCAAAATATTAAGCTACCCGCACGACTTAAACCAATCACGCCCACCAGGCCTGACACCAGCACTACGGTCCACAACTGCCAAGCCATATGATCAGATACCGCCTGCAACAATAAGACCTTACCGAAGAAACCCGAGAATGGCGGCAAACCTGCGACCGAAATAGCCGCAAGGAAAAAACACACGCCCAACAGGTGGGGGTTAAGTAAACGAGGCCCAACTTTGAGACCGCCACCCAGATCACCACGCTGCTTAGCAATAATATCAGCCAGCAAAAATAAGCCTGCAATCACCCAGGTACTGTGGATCAAATAATACAAACTGGCCGAAATGGTCGCTGCAGAACCCACCGCAATCCCTGCCAATAAAGTACCCACCGATACCAAAACTAAATATGCTAGCAAGCTACCCAGACTATTAGCAGCAAAAGCACCTAGAGCAGCCAGCCCCATAGTTAACAGCGCCAATACCCATAACAGGTTAGTGCCCAAACCACTGGCTGATCCCGCCTCATCACCAAACACCAGAGTGCCAAAGCGTAAAATCGCATACAAACCGACCTTGGTCATCACTGCAAATAGCGCAGCAACTGGTGCAGTTGCACTGGCATAAGCCCGCGGCAGCCAAAAATGCAGTGGTAAAAAAGCAGCCTTAAGACCAAACACCAGCATCAACAGCGCACCCGCTGCTTCCAGCAAGAACAACTGATCGCCTTCAGCCTGCGCAACAAAGCGGGCTAAATCGACCATATTCAGCGTACCAGCAACGCCATAGAACAGTCCGGCAGCCACTAAAAACAGACCTGAACCAATCAGATTTAAAATCACATAATGCAAGGCTGCACGAATACGTGCCGCACCCAGGCCATGCAAAAGCAACGCATAGGAAGCAATCAGCAGAATCTCAAAAAACACAAAGAGGTTAAATAAGTCGCCGGTTAAGAACGCACCATTAATACCGGCGATCTGAAACTGCAGCAATGCATGAAAATAGCCACCCCGCTGATCATCACCGCGTACTGCATACAAAGTGACAAAGACAGACAAGACCGCTGTCACCGCCAGCATCAAAGCACTCAGGCGATCCAATACCAAAACAATGCCAAATGGAGCCGACCAATTGCCTAATGTATAGACTTGTATCTGTCCGCTGTGCGCTTGTGGTAATAAATACACTGCACATAACAGCAGCAGCAACACACTGGCCGTGCTGACAACACGAGCCATAGTGATGGCGCTGCGCGGCACTAGCATCAATAGCGCACCACATAACAGTGGTAGTAAAACAGGGATCAGCAATATATGACTCATCGAGCTGCTCCGTTACGCTTCTTTTTCATCTGTTTAGCCTGTCCTTTGACCTTGCGTGGCTTGGGTTCGGGTATAGGCTTTTCTACACCATCCACATGATCACTGCCCAGCTCAGTATTCGCACGCAACGACAGAATCAAAACAAATGCAGTCATCGCAAAGCCAATCACAATCGCCGTCAGCACTAAGGCTTGCGGCACGGGGTCGGTATAGCTGGTGGCATCACTGAGTACTGCAGGCTTTCCAGTATGCAAACGCCCCATCGAAAAAAGAAACAGATTGACCGCATACGAAAACAGCGTCAGTCCCAGCGCCACACTAAAGGTCCGTGCGCGTAAAATCAGGTACACCCCACTAAAGGTCAGCACCCCAATCGCAATTGCGACTAATAACTCCATTACGCGTCCTCCGGCAATTTCACACTATGACCCACACCGCCTAAACCACTTAAGATCAGCAAAGTGCCGCCGACCACGGTTAAGTACACCCCCAAATCAAACAGCATGGCTGAAGCCACTTCAATCTCACCAATCAACGGCACATTAATATGCGCAAAAGCTGAGGTTAAGAATGGATAACCTAAAGGCAAGCTAGCCAAGCCCGTCGCTGCGGCAATCAAGACCCCGGCGGCTGCCAGTTTCGGCAAACTCACGCCTATGCGGCTGTGTACCCATTTTTGACCGTAAGCCACTTGCAATAAAATCAGCGCTACCGCAGTAATCAAACCGGCAATAAAGCCACCACCGGGTTCGTTATGGCCGCGCAAGAAAATAAACATCGAGACCAGCAACGCCAGCGGTAAGATCAAACGCGCCAGCATACCCAAGACCATTGGATAGGCTTCTGTTGACCAAGCCCGCCCTTTGGTATCGACACGGGCACGTGGCAAGTTCATCCCTTGCAGCAAGGCCACCGTAGCAATTGCAGTAATGGCCAAGACGCTGATTTCACCCAAGGTATCAAAACCGCGGAAATCCACCAGAATCACGTTCACTACGTTTGTACCGCCACCGCCGGTCAGACTGTTCGCCAAGAAGAAATCAGCAATGCTCTGGTACGGACGGGTTAATACGGCAAAGGTTAAAACAGACATCAATACCGCGCAGCTCGCAGCAATCATATAATCACGCATGCGCAATAAACTGCTGGATTCTATCGGTGCTTGTGCCGGCAAGAAATACACCACCAGTAACATCAGCAAGATGGTCACCACTTCAACCACCAGCTGAGTTAAGGCCAAGTCCGGCGCCGAGAAGCGCGCAAAGACCATCGCCACCACTAAACCGACCACACTGAGCATCAATAAAGCGGTTAAGCGTTGACGGTGAAAGCCCATAGTCAGTAATGCACTCAAAGCCATCACACCTAAACCCAAGGCGGTGAGCGGATCAACCGGGGTTAAAGCCACTTCGCCAGTGACTTGTGATAACGGCGCCAACCATACCGTCAGCATCACAATCACGGCAATCAACAGCAAGCTGATATAGCGCTGCAGAGAACCATTTTCGATGCGAGCCAGCACGCGCGAGATAAAGCCATAGAGAAAGCGTACGCCTCCTTCAAAAATCATCCGCGCATTGATATCGGGAAGACCCTCATACCAGCGGAACAAGGGTGCTCGCTGCGCATAAATAATTACGCCACCAATCAGTGCCAAAAAGCTCATCAACAACGGCATATTAAAGCCATGCCAAATCGCCAAATCATATTCAGGCAAGGCATGCCCTAAGCTCGCTTCTGCGGCAACAGCCAGTAAAGAACTGATACTCCATGCCGGTAAAACGCCCACCAGCAAACAACAAAACACCAGCACTTCCACGGGGATTTTCATATAACGCGGCGGTTCATGGGGTGGGAATTTGGGCAAATTAATCGGTGTGCCATTAAAGAACACATCGTGAATAAAGCGCAGCGAGTACGCCACAGAGAACATCCCAGCAATCGTCGCCATAGTCGGCAGCAACCAGCTGAAGCTGCCTAATAAATGCTGATGCAGGGTTTCTGAAAAGAACATCTCTTTACTGATAAAGCCATTGAGCAAGGGCACGCCCGCCATAGCTGACGAAGCCACCATCGCTAGAATGGCCGTGTGCGGCATATACTTCCACAGACCATTAAGCCGCCGCATATCGCGCGTACCGGTTTCATGATCGAGAATACCCGCCGCCATAAACAATGATGCTTTAAAGGTGGCGTGGTTAATAATATGGAAGATCGCCGCCACTGGCGCTAAATCCGAATCCAGACCAAACAGTAAGGTAATCAGGCCTAGGTGACTGATAGTTGAATAGGCCAGCAGCCCTTTTAAGTCATGCTGAAAGAGTGCGGTGACCGCGCCCACCAATAAAGTGGTTAAGCCGGTAAAGGTCACTAAATAGAACCACCAGTCGGTGCCTGACAACAATGGGTATAAACGCGCTAATAAAAATACACCGGCTTTTACCATCGTTGCAGAGTGTAGATAAGCTGAAACGGGGGTTGGCGCTGACATCGCATGCGGCAACCAGAAGTGGAACGGAAACTGCGCTGACTTAGTAAAGACTCCCAGCAGCACTAACACCAACGCTACTGGGTATAAACTGTGCGCACGTAATAGATCGCCCGCCGCTAAAACATCGTTCAGCTCATAGCTGCCAACCACATGGCCGATCACTAAAATACCAGCCAAGAGTGCTAAGCCACCGCCACCGGTGACGGCTAAGGCCATGCGTGAACCTTGGCGCGCTGCAGTTTGATGACTCCAGAAGCCGATCAATAAGAACGAAGAAAGACTGGTCAGCTCCCAAAACATCAGCATCAGCAGCAAGTTACCGGCCAAGACCAAACCCAGCATCGAGCCCATAAAGAGCAATAAGCTACTAAAAAAGCGCGCCACACGTTCTTGTTCAGACAGGTAATAACGCGAATAGAGAATGACCAGCAGGCCAATCCCAAGAATCAATAAGGAAAAGAGAAAACTTAAACCATCCAGGCGAAAACTTAAGTTCAAACCCAGCTGTGAAATCCAAGCGTATTGAACGCTGATCACTTCACCATCCAGCACCTTAGAGGTTTGGCTCAGCAACAAGCCTAAACCAATCATCGGTGCTACTGCCGTTGCTAAAGCAATCCAGGTACGGCCACGTTGCGCGACCAAAAAGGGCAATATCACGGCAAGAAAAGGTGCAAAAACCAACGCTAGTAAAATCACAACAGCCTCCATATTGTTCTGCCGGACGAACAGGAGACACCCAGCGCGATTCAAAAAAACACAATTATCCAGTACAAACCTACGAATGTCTGTACTTATTATGTTACTGAATTAAACCAGCAAGAGCGAACTAAGCTATTCAGCACCCTTAAAAAGCACAATACCCCGAACAATGCGTACATCGTTCAGGGCATATATGCAGCGTAAATCAGTTGCGATTATTAATGTGCAACACGACTCTGACCGTTCACATTAGTAATACGTACACGCTGACCGACACGGAACACTTGATTGGGCTCTACTGCCTGCACATAAGCACGCAACGCACCGTCATCTTCACGTACAGTGATTTCAACACCTTGCGTACGAGTGATACCTTCTTCAGCTGCAGCACCGGCTAAACCACCAGCAACCGCACCAATCACAGCAGCGACTGCGCTACCGCGACCACCACCAACAGTGCTACCAGCGATACCACCAATCACAGTACCAGCACCGGCACCGATTGGAGTTTTAGTACCTTCAATGCGTACTGGACGTAATGACTCAACAGTTCCCATACGCACTGTCTGCACTTTACGCGCATCAGCACGTGAGTAGCTGTCGCCCGTCAGGCTTGAAGCACAACCACTTAAAAGCATACTCAACGCTGTAAAAGTAGCCGCAAAAACAATAGACTTGCGCATATTGAATACTCCTGAATAAAATTTATATTGACTATACAGACCACTAAACTGGCTAAATGTTACCACCAACTTCGAGGAACCTATGGATTATTTTATTATTGCCGTTGCTACTTTATCAGGCTTGTATTTTCACTGGTGGATATTTGCGCGTATTAAACGCTGGGCCAATCGTGATTTAGCTTTATCAATGGCAGATAAAAAAGATACCAACAAGCAAGCCTATATGCTGAAAAAACTTGAAGAAGCCAGCCAGCTGAAAATTAAAAAAGCACAATTGGAAGCATGGTTGCAGGATGCAGCCAATCAATACAGTACGGCGCAGAAAAAATAATACAGGACAAAATTTAACCAATAGTGCGTGCGCAAACACGCTCTATTGGTACAGCTTAGGGTGCTAAACGCTCTCGAATCCAACTGCCATTATCTTGCAACTGATAATTCAAGCGGTCATGCAGACGACAGGTACGTCCCTGCCAAAACTCAATACGTTGTGGCAATATCCGATACCCGCCCCAGTGCTCAGGGCGTGGCGGCTGCGAATTATCAGCATAACGCTGCTCAAGTTCTGCAAGAGTGGCTTCAAGCACATCACGGGACGCGATCGGCTGGCTTTGCTCAGATGCCCAAGCCCCCAAACGACTGCCCAAAGGACGCATATTAAAATACGCATCTGATTCTGCAGCGCTGACTTGCTCAACCGTACCTTCGATGCGAATTTGTCGCTCTAGAGCAGGCCAGAAGAAAGTCATTGCTGCAGCCGGCTGCTGGTTGAGCTGCTGACCCTTTGCGCTATTGTAATTACTGTAAAAAACAAAACCACGCGGATCAAGACCCTTGAGCAGCAACACTCGGCAATGTGGCTGCCCTGTACTATCCACTGTGGCCAATACCATCGAGTTAGGCTCAACAGGCGGCTGCTCAGTTGCGACTGCATCAGAAAACCACTGCTCAAATAAAGCAAAAGGATCCATTGGTGCATGTTCTTCAAGCAAACCGTCGCGGGTGTAATTACGACGCATATCTGCTAGTTTTTCAGTACTCATTTAGCCCTATCCCAGATTAGAAACACAAAACCCCAACTATTTCGACTGACTTAAAGCAAGCTGACGGACATAAGCAGGGTGATAAATAGCCATCATATCTTGCATCTGCACATGCGGCGTGATGATAATTTCCACTCGATGGTTTTGTGCTGTGCTTTTTGGCTTTTCGAGCAGATATAAACTGCCCATGCCAAGGTGCATCATACGTCCACCTTTTAAGCCGCTTAAACGAAAAATAGAGGCTACTGACCGTGCTCTGTCTGCACTGAGCTGATGATTAGCTTTATTGTCAGAGGTGCTATCGGTATGACCTAAAACCAACACAGCAGCATCTGGGTTCGCTTCGAGCATTTTAGCGATACGCGTAATAGGTCTAAGCATCGATGGCAGCAACAAAGCAGGACGATCCGGATTAAACGACGTCTGTGCAGGGGCCGTAATAACCCACGCACCTTCTTGCTGGTGAAGGGTAAAAGACGAATCTTTAATGGACTCGCGTAAAAGTACTTCTTTTTCGCTCATCCATTGCGCAGACACGGTTTCCTTTTTTACCACCACAACCTCTTCAGCCACCTTATTTGACGAGCAAGCGGCGAGCACTGAACAGATTGACAGCAAAGCCCATTGATAAAACGTACGATTCATGATTTTAAACTCATAATGGACATAAAGAACCAAACACGCCCACTTTGGGTTGCTGGTACTCATTAGTTTGTAAAAGGCACGGCGGTGTTCAATCCCTGTACCACGCGGCTCACTTTAAATCTCACCGTCATCCTTTACGAGACTTTATCCAGCATAATACCCCCCATATTTATATACAATGCTAAAGCACAGGATAGCCATATTATTGTGTAAATTGAACTCGACAAGCTTGTTACTGCCTGTGCTTTAATATGCTAAAAATCAAAAAAGCACATTGATACTCGCTGTTTTATTATTAATTAGCAGGTATGAGTGCCCATGCTTGAGCTCAATCAATACTAAATACTTTCATTTATAGTATATTCAAACAAGCATAAGCACTTTAAAACTTAAAATAATTTAGCACTTCTTAATGGTTGACCTTATGAGCCTGAAAAAAAACGTTGTGTACTCAAGTCGAACAGCAGATAAGTTTGTTGTGCGATTACCTAACGGTATGCGTGACCGTATTGCAGAGGTTGCGCGCACTCAACACCGCAGCATGAACTCTGAAATTATTGCGCGCTTAGAAAACAGTTTAGAGAATGATGGCCAGCACGTGCATTCGGATAACTTACGTCTTGATAGCCCAGAAATTTCTCAATATGAGCGTGAGCTGCTGATGCGCTTTAGACAGTTAGCTCAACGCCAACAAAACGCCCTACTCTCGCTGATTGCCGATGACACTGAAAATAACAGCAACTCATAACGGCAACTGAGTCAAAAGCATGTTTGAGTCAGCTATACACAGGTTTTATTGCTAAATAAGGCAACTTTAGTCGTTTTGTGCAACAGTACTCTACGCATCAGCAAAAAATCATGTTACTTTGCTGCCTTTACTCACCTTGGAGCGTTACTTATGGCCCTTAGCAAAGATCAACTGATCAATGAAATCGCAGAATCAACTGATTCAACTAAAACTCATATCCGTGACGTACTTGATCAGCTGAGTTCAGTTGTCAATGATGCACTCGATAATGACGGCGAAATCACCTTGCCAGGTATCGGCAAACTTAAGGTTACTGAGCGTGCAGCACGCACCGGTCGTAACCCACAAACTGGCGCAGCGATTGAAATTGCGGCCAAGAAAGTGATCAAGCTGGTTCCAGCTAAAGCACTGGTTGACAGCATCAATAGCTAAACACTATGTTTTAGTTATAAAAAAGGGGAAGCTATAACGGCTTCCCCTTTTTTTATTCAAGCAATTAAGCCTGATTGACTGCATTGTCTGGGTACCAGACATCCAGTAATGGGCTGACTTCAAACGAGCTCACTTCTGTGCGCCCTTTCAACCATGCCTCAACCAGTGCACGTTGCTCTTCAGTTACAGAGCCGCGTTTGCCTGAACATACAACAGCAAACTCTTCACCACCGATCAGAGCCATACCGTTGCCTTCGATAGCATCAATCACTAGGTCAGCAAAAAAAGCTTCAACCGCTGCATCGTCAGTACCTTCTGGGTAGCTCAGTTGCAACTCAAAGCCTAATTCCTGGAACTCATCAACACATAATTTTTTACGTAAACGACGCGAACGATTTGTAGCCATAATGCACCTCCAATAATAGACGGCGAATATTAGCAGCTTTGCTCAACAAAAACGCCTTCAGCAAACAAATAAGCGCCTGCACTGCTTTCATTTACACGAATAGCGCATAATAGTGCGTATTATTGTTATTTATTCGTTGTTCTTTAAAGGTATTGTTATCGTGCTGACGTCATTTTTACGCTGCCTGCGCAATCGCTGCTTGCCGCACAGCAGTATTACTCTTTCCCACCCGACTACGCGCTATGGTATTTCAGCTCTGTGCCTAGCCACATTACTGGGCAGCGCCAGCGCATTGGCTCAAACCCTGCCCTCTAGCAACGTCGACAAAGCACTTAAAGCGAACAAAATAAACAGTGAAGCACTCTCTGCTGTGACCATTCCTTTAAGTGGTCATGGCAAAAGTGCGTATATGAACGCTGATGTTTTAATTAACCCCGCCTCAACCATGAAGCTGGTCACCACCTACGCTGCACTGGAATTGCTCGGCCCAACGTTTCAATGGAAAACCGAGTTCTTTACCGATGGCACCCTAAAAGATGGTGTGCTAGACGGTAATATTTATCTCAAAGGTGGCGGTGATCCTAAGCTTAATATGGAACGCTTGTGGCTCTTGCTGCGTGATTTACGTGCCAATGGCGTGCGTCATATTTCGGGTGACTTGATTCTCGATCGTAATTACTTTGCGCCACCACCACACACTCCGTTTGATGATGACAAAAACGATCAAAACAAACCCTTCTTAGTTGAACCCGACTCACTGCTGATTAACTTTAAATCACAGCGTTTAATTGTGCGTGGTGAAGAAAGCGGCGCTACAGTAATGATGGAACCACCGATTGGCAGCATTGAAATCATCAATAATGTAAAATTGCAGCCGGCAAAAAACTGCGACAACCCAGTGATCGGCTATATTCCAAAAGATGATGGCCACACCCTCACGTTAACCGTGAACGGTAATATCGCCCCAGGTTGCAGCAGCCAAAACTATCTGGCCCTGCTCGACCCCTCGCGTTATGCCGCGGGTGTAGTGCGCAGTATTTGGCAAGAAATGGGTGGCACCATCTTAGGTAACGATATGCTTGGCGCAACACCCAAAGACGCACGCCTGTTAGTGCGCGCTTACTCACCGGACTTAGTTGAGGTGATCCGCGACATCAACAAGTACAGTAACAACACCATGGCTAAGCAAGTATTTTTAAGCATTGGTGCACGTTTTCGTAATGCCGGTGACAGCGATGACGCTGCAGCAGCGCGCCGGGTGA
Organism: Thiopseudomonas sp.; assembly: GCA_035271365.1. Taxonomy (GTDB): domain Bacteria; phylum Pseudomonadota; class Gammaproteobacteria; order Pseudomonadales; family Pseudomonadaceae; genus Denitrificimonas. The sequence goes on along the minus strand of DATERS010000162.1, from coordinate 13,844 downwards.
TCAATAACTTCTTTGCGAAAAAGAACATTTTTACTAATGGTTTAGTGGTTGATAATGGCTCGGGCTTATCACGTACAGAACGTATCACTGCGCGCCAGCTCGGTCAGATGCTCGAAGCCGCATGGAAAAGCCCATACGCCGCTGAGTTTATTTCATCACTACCGATTGTAGCGATGGATGGCACCATGCGCCGCCGCTTACGTAACAGCCAGCTGGTTGGCCAAGCGCATATTAAAACAGGAACGCTGAAAAACGTCCGTGCCATTGCCGGTTATAGCCGTGACGTTAATGGTGATGCTTGGGCCGTGGTCGCTATCGTCAATCACCCACAGCCCTGGGGTGGCTCAGCCATTCTTGATCAAGTGCTACTGGATGTTTATAGTCAACCGAAGAAAAAGTAGTTCTTAGCAGCTATTAGAAACAGTGTTATAGAGCCGCAGGTATAGAATGTTTTAAGTACTGAACAATCAGTCTGAACAACACTCTATACCTGCGGTTTTTGTATTAAAACCCCGCGTTATCCCACCACTATTAAGTCGCAACTCAACCCTAACGTGTACATTCACTAGCGTATAGGTCTATGGTAGAGGTCAGTGTGCGATACATAAAAAAGGATGACGCTATGCAATTGCCTATTTTCGAATCCCATAAACTGCACCATGCTTTCACTCTAAGCAATGGAAAAACACTCAAATACTGTTCTTTGCCTGCCCTTAAGGATATCGGCATTGAATCTGTCTCACGCCTACCTATTTCAATTCGTATTATTTTAGAATCGTTAGTGCGCAACGCCGATAACAAACGCATCACCCTTGAACATATCCAAGAGCTGGCCAACTGGCAGCCCAATGCGCCGCGTAATGAGGAAATACCCTTTACCGTAGCCCGTGTGGTGCTACAGGACTTTACCGGTGTGCCTTTGCTCTGCGACCTAGCTGCCATGCGTAATGTCGCCGAAGATATGGGCAAACCTGCCAGCGCTATTGAGCCTTTAGTGCCCGTCGATTTAGTGATTGACCACTCAGTGCAGGTAGACTTTTACAACACTCCTGATGCTTTAGAAAAAAACATGCAAATGGAGTTTCAGCGCAACGGCGAGCGCTATAAGTTTTTAAAATGGGGCATGCAAGCCTTTGATACCTTTAAAGTAGTACCACCGGGTTTCGGTATTGTTCACCAAGTGAACTTGGAATACCTGTTCCCCGGCATCCAGCAAAAAGATGGCATGAGCTACCCCGATACCTTGGTCGGTACCGACTCACACACCACTATGATTAACGCCCTCGGCGTGGTCGGTTGGGGTGTGGGTGGTATTGAAGCCGAGGCAGCGATGCTCGGTCAGCCACTGTATATTCTCACCCCTGATGTGGTTGGCGTAAACCTGAAGGGCAAGCTGCGCGAAGGCATGACCGCCACTGACTTAGTGCTAACAGTGACTGAGCTGCTGCGTAACTCAAAAGTGGTGGGCAAATTTGTCGAGTTCTTTGGCGAAGGTGCGAAGTACTTAAGCGTGCCTGACCGCGCCACCCTGTCCAATATGGCTCCAGAGTACGGCGCCACCATGGGCTTTTTCCCTGTGGATGAAACCACTTTGGAATATATGCGTGGCACCGGCCGTCAAGATATCGACATTGAAGCCTGTGAAGCCTACTTCCGTGCGCAAGAGATGTTTGGCATCCCCAAAGAAGGCGAGATTGATTACAGTCAAGTGATTGAACTGGATTTAGATACTGTGCGCCCGTCTTTAGCCGGCCCTAAACGCCCGCAAGACCGCATTGCTTTGCCCGATATGCACAACAGTTTCACCTCACTCTTTAGTGAAAGCATTGCCAAAGGTGGCTTTAACAAAAACCCAGACGATCTGGCTAAGCGTTATGGCACCAGCTGCCCGCTGATCCCTGTGGTCAACAAGGACTCACCTAAGCCACAGCGTCCATTGGCCATGCATGAACTGGAAATGATTGATAGCAGTCCTAAAACACCAAGCAAGCCAAGTGTTGATTGCGCGACCGATGAAACAATCGATCTAGGTCATGGCGATATTGTGATTGCTGCTATTACCTCATGCACCAATACGTCCAACCCTAGTGTTTTACTGGCTGCAGGCTTATTAGCCAAGAAAGCGGTTGAACTGGGTCTAACTGTTCACCCACGCATCAAAACCTCACTCGCCCCGGGCTCGCGTGTGGTGCCTGAGTACCTCGAAGCTGCCGGTCTAATGAGCAGCCTGGAAACATTAGGTTTTGGCGTCACCGCCTTTGGTTGCACCACCTGTATCGGTAATGCCGGCGATCTAAGACCTGAGTACAATCAGTCCATTATTGAAAACGATATCATTGCTGCGGCAGTACTCTCAGGTAACCGCAACTTTGAAGCTCGCATTCACCCCAATATTCGCGCTAACTTCTTAGCATCACCGCCCTTAGTGGTGGCCTTTGCTCTGGCCGGTACAGTGAATATTGACCTGGATACACAGCCTCTGGGCACCAGTAAAGACGGCAAGCCAGTCTATCTAAAAGATATCTGGCCGAGTAACAGCGACATCCAAGCGCTGCTCAGCAAGGCAATGAACCCTGCGGTATTTCGCGAGCGCTACGGTGATTTCACTAAAGACAATGATCTGTGGAATGATATTGAAAGCGCCAAGGGCTTAGTCTACGACTGGCCTCAATCCACCTATATCGCCAAACCACCCTTCTTTGAAAACTTTGCCATGGAACCGGCCGCAGTCGAGCCGATTACCAACGCTCGCGCCTTAATGCTGCTGGGTGATACGGTCACCACTGACCATATTTCACCAGCCGGTTCCTTTAGCAGCGATTCACCTGCAGGACAGTTCTTACTCAGTCATGATGTACAGCAATCAGACTTCAATACCTATGGCGCACGCCGTGGTCATCACGACGTGATGATTCGCGGTACTTTTGCTAATATTCGGGTGAAAAACCTGATGTTGCCACCGACTGAAGATGGCTCACGTATCGAAGGCGGCTTTACCTTGCTCGATGGCAAGCAAGTGGCAGTTTACGATGCGGCAATGGACTATATGCAGCGTAAAGTTCCCACAATGATCTTTGCGGGTGAAGAATACGGTACCGGTTCCAGTCGAGACTGGGCGGCCAAAGGTACCTTACTGATGGGCGTTAGGGCCGTGATTGCGCAATCCTATGAGCGTATTCACCGCTCCAATCTGGTCGGCATGGGTGTGTTACCGTTGCAGTTTATCGATGGTGCATCCTACAGTTCGCTGAATATTACCGAAGAGGAAAGTTTTAGCATCCTCGGCGTGGATAGCAATATGCAGCCACGCCAAGAGCTGATTCTAGAAATCACGCGCAAGGATGGCAGCGTTGAACAGGTGCCCGTCTTATCACGCATTGATACACCCATTGAGGTCGAGTACTACCGTCACGGCGGTATTTTGCCCTATGTACTGCGGGATATTTTAGCTAAAGCTTAATATTGAGCAGATAGCAAAACGCCCCGCACGGATTAATTGTCTGTGCGGGGCGTTTTATTAAGCGCAGATGACTGCAGTACCCGTCAGTAGCACTTACTTTTTATCGTGCAAACTACCGCCCATACATTTAGGTGAGTTCGGTGCATTCTCCACCGTGACCCACTCCTCTGGCGTGTAGGTATGCAGTGCTAAACCGTGGAACTGCTGCATTAAACCACCGATAACACCATAGACTTTCTGATGACGCTGCACTTTGCGCACATCAGCAAATACGTCACTGACTAACACCACTTTAAAATGGCTTTCGGCACCAATGCTGTGCATATGGCTTTCATCTTCGACTTGTAAAAAGGTTGGCTCAAGTGTCGCCAATGCTGCTTTAATTTTCTCTAACATCATACAACTCCTTAGGATTGTGCTGACTGCGCCATCTTTTGCGCATCACGGCTAAAGGTACGCATGGCAATCAACAAAAACACACCGGTTAAAGCCATTGCCACCGGCACTAAATACATGGCGCTGTGTAAGCCCATCGCGCGAAAGACTTCACTCATCTCCGCGACACCAGCACTGAGCATGGCTTGCTGGGCAAAGTGATCGGATAAACCACCGACCATCACTGGACCCAGACCACCACCGAGCAAATACAGCCCGGCAAAGAACAATGCCATCGCTGTGGCGCGTAAGCGCGGCTCTACCACATCTTGTACCGCAGTATACACGCAGGTATAGAAGTTATAGGCGAACACCCAACCCACGGCAAATAAGCCCACAAACAGCGCCGCGTCAATCTTACCCGCTGCTAAAGCGATCCCAGTAAAGACACTGGTCAGCAACAAACTCACCGCACCAAATAACAAACGACCATGACGCACACGCTCATGCAAGCGATCGGCGATCCAGCCGCCTAAGGGCAAAGCAAACAAACCGGTCACCCCAACAATAATCCCCACCGACATTGAAGCCTGCGTCAGCTCAAGGCCAAAATAACGCTGCAGCATCGGCACCATAAACGAGGTATTGGCATAGGTGGCAAAGTTGTAACAGAGCCCCGCCAACATCAACCACCACATAGTCGGAGTAGCCAAGACTTTACGCATGGGTTTAAGAATGGGGGCATGATTCACCGCCACCACCTCTGCAGCGCCGCGCTGCGGCTCACGAATCATAAAGATAAATAGCGCAAGAATAATGCCCGGCACCGCAGCCATAAAAAATGGCGCGCGCCAGCTATCAAAGGTCTGCACAATCCAGCCAGTGGTAAAAAACGCCAATAACAAACCCACCGGCAAGCCCATCATAAAGATGCCCATGGCGCGGGCGCGGCGATTGGCCGGAAACATATCACCAATCAATGAGTTCGCCGCTGGTCCGTAGCTGGCCTCACCAATGCCCACCCCCATACGTGCCAGCAAAAAACCCCAAAAGCCTTGCACCGCGCCATTGGCGGCGGTTAAACCACTCCACAGCAGCAAACCCCAGCCCATAATTTTCTTACGCGAGCCGGTATCAGCCATACGCCCCAAGGGAATACCCGCCACCGCATAGACAATCGTAAAGGCCGTCCCCAACATACCAATTTGAAAATCGCTTAAGCTCCACTCCAGCCGAATCGGCTCCATGACAATACTCGGCACCGCGCGGTCAAAGAAGTTAAAGACATTGGCTAAAAACAGTAAAAGCATGACACGCCAAGCGTTATTGGCTTGGGTGGATTGATGGGCTAAAGGTGGCATAGGGTTCTATTCTAAGAGTCTATCGTTGATTAAAAGGAGGAGTCTGCAGCCAAGCCAAACTGGCTGCCGTGGTGGTACTGGGACAGTATTCAGCAGCTAATGCGCCTTGATAACCCGCTTGTTTAAGCGCGTCGTGCATGGCGACAAAATCCAACTCACCACTACCCGGCTCACCGCGCCCCGGATAATCGGCAAACTGTACATGCGCCACTTTATCACCCAACACTGCCAACGCCTGTTCAGTACTGATGCCTTGGCGCGCCATATGATAGACGTCCAATTGCGCAAAACAGTTATCGTGACGCACTTCAGCTAAAAGCTCATGCAAGTGCTGCGGGGTATTGATCAGAAAGCCTGGCATATCGAACGGATTAATTGCTTCACAGACGACCTGAATGCCCAGTCGATCAAAGGCTTGCGCAGCCTCACGCAAATTGGCCGCCAATGTGGCAAAAGCCCGTCCACATGAGGCTCCTGCGGCTAAGCGCCCTGCCAACACATTGACCATACGCGGACGCACCATCAAGGCGTAACTGAGCGCCTCATCTAAGGCATCAGTAAAGGCTGGCCGTGCCTGCGGATCACAGGCAATGCCATTACCACCTTGCATTAGATCCCCGGCGGGCAGATTGATCAGCACCAAGGGCATACCACAACGCTGCAACTCTTCTTTCAGCTGTATGGCGGGCACATCATAAGGAAACTGAATTTCCACCGCATTAAACCCAGCTGCAGAGGCTGCACGCACGCGCTCTAGCAACGGCAACTCAGTAAATAACATCGATAAGTTAGCAACAATCTCCATTACTCATCTCCGCTATAGAGTTTAATCAAGGTTGAAGGATCAGCAGCCAAATGCCCTTGCGCCGCATGGGTGCGCATTAACTGTGCAGCTAACCCTGTCATGGGTGTGGCTGAAGTGTGACTCTGTGAGAGTTTCACGGCCATATCTAAATCTTTCAGCAAAGTGCGCACATGCCACTTCACCGGCTCAAACTCACGACCGGCCATTTGCGGTGCGAGAATCTGCAGCGGCTTACTGTCAGCAAAACCACCGGCCAGCGCCGGCGCTAATAATTTAGCATCCACCCCCGCTTGCTCTGCTAGCGCCACCACTTCCGCAATCACCATGGCATTACAGGCCACCAGCATTTGATTACACACCTTGGCCACTTGCCCTGAGCCTACTGCACCCATATGCGTAACGCGCTGGCTTAAATGCTCAAGTATCGGCATCACAACAGCTAAGGCTTGCGCATCACCACCGGCCATCATGGCTAAAGTGCCGGTTTCAGCACCCACGACACCGCCCGATACTGGAATATCCAACCACTGCGCACCACTGTGATCCAATAAACGCTGCGCCATTTCTTGTGTCGCCGCGGGCTCAATACTGGAGAAATCCACCAGCACCTGTTTAGGGTGGATTGCATACGCCATACCCTGCTCAGCAAACATCACCTCTTCGACCGCCTGTGTATCGGCAAGGCACAGCAAAATAATATCGGCCTGCTCACAGAGTTCAGCACGCTCACGCACCTGCTGAGCGCCCAGCGCAACCAGCGGCGCACATTTATCAGGGTTACGATTCCAAACCACTAAAGGATAACCGGCAGCCAACAAACGCTGACACATCGGCAGACCCATTAAGCCGATACCGGCAAAGCCTAAACGCGGTAATGATGTTTGCATTACATTCTCCAATTCACTGAACTCTCAAGCATTGACCCTTGGGGGATCGTACAAGTCAGGCTATCATGCCCACTTTTGCCACGAGAAAAAACATGTCGAACGAAATCAGTCACTTATACGCACAACTTCTTGGCGAAACCGCTCAAATCAGCTGGGCCGAAGTGATGCCGCAATTTGCCAAAGGTAATGTGCTCTGGGTCGCCAGCCATCAAGACTTAGTCGCCGTTGCCGAATATATGATCAATGACGATAAGAAACAGATCAGTGCCTTAATGCAGCAAAAAGCCTTACATATTTTAACTGATGACATCGCTATGGATTATGCTCAGCGTGACCCTGAGCTCTGGGCTGTAGTCATTGCCCCATGGGTTTTGGTACAAGAGCGCCACACACCGACCACACACTAATCCAGTGCAACACTCAGCAAACTGAATGTAACCCGTGCGCTGAGTGTTATGGGCATTGCCCTACCTTGCAGTTCAAGCTGCATCTTGACCCTTCTAACACTTAAGCGAAGCTCATGACCCAAGATCACTGGTGGTTAAACGCCACGGCGCAACTCTCCGCAAGCGCACAGCAACAGGCACAAGCGCATCAAAATCAACTGACTAAACCCCAAGGTTCTTTAGGGCGTTTAGAAACGGTGGCCATTCATCTAGCCGCGATGCAAAACACCGTTAAGCCGCAGATTAACAAGCCGCATATGCTGGTCTTTGCTGGCGATCACGGCGTGGTTGCACAAGGGGTCTCGGCTTTTCCGCAATCAGTCACCATTGCCATGCTCAGCAACTTTGTCAACGGCGGCGCTGCGGTTGCCACCCTGTGCAAACAACAAGGTATTGAGCTGAGCGTGATTAACTGCGGCACCGCCCATCCTTGTGAGCACTTAGCCAATATTATTCATCAGCCGATTATGGCGGGCACCCATGATTTCTCCCAGCAAGCGGCCATGAGCGCTGAGCAAACCTTGCAGGCGCTGGCGCTGGGTCGCGAGCAAGTCGAACGCGTGCATGCCAGCGGTGGTGATTTTTTAATGCTCGGTGAAATGGGCATTGGTAATACCTCCTCTGCCAGTTGCTTAAGCGCCTTGTTATTAGAGCAAGAGGTCAGCACCTTAACGGGCCCAGGCACGGGTGTTGCAGGCGCAGCATTAACCCACAAAGAAAATATCTTAACGGCCAGCGTCGCACGCGCTCAACCATTGGTAAAAACGCCCTTAGACGCATTAGAGCAAGTGGGTGGCTTAGAAGTCGCTGCCATAGTGGGTGCCTATATCCGCGCCAGCCAGCTGGGCATCCCCTGTTTTGTCGATGGCTTTATTACCACGGCGGCGGCTTTACTGGCCGTTCAGCTCAACCCTGGCGTACGCCCATGGTTACTCTTCTCGCACCACTCCGCTGAACTGGGCCACGGCACATTACTAGCGGCATTAGAGGCTGAGCCCTTGCTGAATCTAGGCATGCGCTTAGGTGAAGGCTCAGGCGCTGCAGTGGCCTATGCAACCGTCCAACAAGCACTCACTATCCATAATCATATGGCCACTTTTGCGCAAGCTGCTGTGGAAAACAAAAGCTGATGATCACCACCTACGTCGATATTATCCGCCATGGCGAACCTGAAGGTGGCCGAGTGTTTCGTGGCCATACTGATCATCATTTGACCGAGTTGGGCATTGAGCAATTTAACCAACGTATTCAACGCTTAGGCCATAGTTGGCAGCAGGTGATCAGCTCACCTTTAACACGCTGTAAACAATCCGCCGAGTTACTGGCCACAGCGCAGAATATCCCTTTGCACATCGAGCCCAATTTAGCTGAGATTCATTTTGGTGAATGGGAAAACAAGTGCGTTGATACGCTAATGACTGAAGAAAATATCAGCCAACTCTGGCAAGACCCGATGAACTTTTGCGCCCCACAAGGTGAGCCCACAGCCGCTTTACAAAAACGTACACTGCAGGCTTGGAACGACTTGTTAAAAACCCACCAAGGTCAACGCCTGTTAGTGGTCACCCACGGTGGTGTCATACGCATGCTGGCGCAACATTTATTAGAGTTAACCCCCAATGCAATGAACAGACTCAGCTTGCCCTACGCCGCCGTGATGAGTTTTAAAGTCATCGAAGCAGACTACCAAGGCGAGCAGCAACACTGGATCAGCTTGGTCAGTATGGATGGCAGTGAATTATGAGCACTTACTACTGGGGCTTTTGGTATGCGCTGATTTTTTTAAGCCGTGTGCCCGGCCCCTATTTAAAGCGCATTGATAAAGACGTGCAGCAAGCCGCGATGTGGTTTTACCCGATCGTTGGTGCCATTTTAGGACTGGCCTTAGTCACCTTGGTGTCGCTGTGTTTTAAATATAATCCGCAGGCTTCGGTGTTATTAGTCGCCGCTCTAGTCTTGGCGCTCTGGGTGTATTTTACCGGTGCCATGCATTTGGATGGCGTAGCCGATACCGCCGATGCTTGGGTCGGTGGTTTGGGTGATCACGAGCGCACCTTAGAGATCATGAAAGACCCGCGCGTTGGCTCCATGGGTGTGGCTGCGATGCTGGTGATCTTGCTGGTGAAGTTTGCCGCCATTGCTGCCCTACTCGAGCAAGCACAGCACAATCTAGCCTTACTCTTTGGTGGTTTATTACTGATTCCCATGCTGGCACGAGCCGGTATTATCGGCTTAATGGCCACCACCTCTTATGTACGCAAACACGGCATGGTCAGCGACACTCAAAGTGCAGCGACTAAAAGCAAAGTGCTAGTGATGGGTATGGCTTTAGCATTGCTAGCGCTACCGCTGCTGCAAGAAAAAACTCTGCTGGTGCTCTTGGCTTGGGTGGTCGTTTTAGCGGCCTACCGTGGCGCTTTGAACAAACGACTGGGCGGCTATACCGGCGACACCCTCGGTGCTGCAGTCGAAATTCAAGAAGTGGTGCTATTAGTGGCGTTAACTTTATAAAACTGAGCAGCACTTGGGGAAAGTGTTGCTTGATACACACCGGCAAGCCCCAGATAGGCTTGCCTTTGCTAGAACATTGGCCTGAACTATTTAGCCATATTCTTGTTCCATGGCATCACTAGCAGCATACGCGCTAAGCCACAGAAGCCAGTCACGCCAGCCATAATCAAGCCAGCACCGACAAAACCAGACAGCGCATACCAACCCGGTGCAACGAAGGTACCCAAGAGCACGCCCGCTAGGATCATTGAGCCGGCACCAATTTGCACTTGGCGTTGTAACTCTAAAGGCTGCTTAGAGTCTTTGATCACTGGGAAGCCTGCTTTTTTCCAGCCGTCTAGACCACCTTCCAGAATGTACACTTCACAGCTTGCACAGTTGTCCAACACGCCCGCATTCATAATGGTGCGGTTACCTGAGTTACAGTGAAAAATAACAGCATTCGCCTCATTATTGGGCATACCTTGGCTGCTGAGCTGCTCCATCGGCATATGTTTCGCAACGGCAATATGCTCACGGGCATATTCATCAGCGCCACGAATATCAACCAATACTGCACCCTGTGCCAATAATTCCTGCGCAGCCTGCGGCGTTAATACTTTACCGGTCATAAGTCACCCTAAATAAGTCTTAATATGTTCGATGCATGCACGCTGTGACTCATTGATCACCTCGCATGCATACCAATTAAATTCAATAACATATTATCATAATGTATATTGATATAATAAAGAAGCATTAACACCATATATTTTTAACAAATTACAGCTGGATTGGCCTGCGTCCGGCTAAAGCATGACTCAGCGTACCGCCATCCACCATTTCCAACTCACCGCCTAAAGGCATACCGTGAGCTAGACGAGAAATAATCAGCTGCTTGTCGGCTAAAATCTGTGCAATATAATGCGCAGTGGCCTCACCTTCCACAGTTGGGTTGGTGGCTAAAATCACTTCACTGAAGTTGCCGTTATTCACACGGCCAATCAACTCAGGAATACCGATATTTTCTGGGCCCAAACCATCCAAAGGCGACAAATGGCCTTTTAAAACAAAGTAACGCCCGCGGTAGCCGGTTTGCTCAACCGCATAGACATCCATCGGTCCTTGCACAATACACAGCAAGCTTTCATCACGGCGCGTATCGCGGCATAAATGACACACCTCTTCTTCACTTAAGCTGCGGCACTCACGGCAATACCCCACACCTTCCATCGCTTGACTTAAGGCTTCGGACAAGCGCTGACCACCACTGCGATCACGCTCCAACAAGTGTAAGGCCATACGCTGGGCAGTTTTTTGCCCAACACCCGGCAGCACGCGAAATGCATCAATCATTTGACGTATTAAAGGACTAAACGACATAGGGTCTCAGCACAGTTGAATAAGATAACAGAGGGGATTTGGCTGATCACTCAAACGCGTACAACAGCCAATACAACAGATACGCACACAGACACTAGAAGCTAGCATCTGTGTGCGTGATAACACTTAGAATGGCATTTTAAAACCCGGTGGTAATTGCATACCATCGGTCATACCCGCCATGCCTGCTTGGCTGTTTTGTTCAACTTTACGCACAGCATCATTCACCGCTGCAGCGATTAAGTCTTCGAGAATTTCTTTCTCTTCTTGCAGCAAGCTATCGTCAATGCTGACACGGCGCACATCATGGCGACCGGTCATAACGATACTGACTAAGCCTGCACCAGACTGACCAGTGACTTCAGCATTAGCCAGTTCTTCTTGCATCTTTTGCATTTTATCTTGCATTTGTTGAGCCTGTTTCATCAGGCCAGCCATACCACCTTTCATACGAGATTCCTTATATTGCTGAGTCTATGGGTTCAATACTATTGGCACTGATTCGAGCGCCAAAGGTGTCAATTAACTGCAATACCACAGGGTCGGCATGGATCGCTTCTTCTGCTTCTTGCTGTCGTTTTGCGTGTTTACGCAACAGCGCCAATGCAGGCGTTTCCTGCGTCGGCGTGTGCAATTCAATCTGTAACTCGACCGGTGCATCCAACTGCTTATTAATCGCATCATTGATGCGCTGCAGTTGCGTGGGATTAAACAAAGCACTGTGGTTGGGGTCAAGGTGCAATAACCAAGTCGTCGCGCTTTTCTCAATTAACACCGTGTTAGCAGCAATACTTGAGGTCATTCCGGCTAAATTCAACTGTTCAAAGAATATTTGCCACTCTGCCGCCAACCCAGACGCCACTGGAATCTGCGGTTGCAAGTCAACGCCATCATTATTGGTCTGCATTGGTGCAGCATCATGGCTGCTGACACCTGACAAATCAGCGTAGTCCTGAAAATGACTGGTATCTAAATAAGCATCCTCATCATCACCTTCCGCAGCAAAGGCTTGACCGTAATCCTGTTCATAATCCGGCGCGGGCAGCTCATCATCTTGACTGGCAGCCACCACGGGCTCGGTTTCAGCCTGTGGCGCTGGCGCGACAACTGCGACTGATTCTGCTTGGCTCTCTGCCACTTGTGCAACAGGCTGCTGCACAAGTGCATCCTGTGCACTTTGATTCGGCGCTGACTCAGCCTCCTCCTCAGGATGCGCTTCCCATGGCGCACGGATATGTTCAAGCGCTGTCGCTGGCGTACTGATAGTCGCTACAGGCTCAACAACAGGCACAGTAGACACTGCCACTGCTTGAGTCGGCGCAACCTGCTCTGCTGCTACAACTGGCGCAGCTTCAATAGCACTGCCTTGCTCAGCCGCTGCTGAAGGTGTTGCTGCAGCCGTTGATTTCGATTGAATCAATGGTGTACTGGGCGCTGTACCCGGCAAATTCGCCGGACGAAACGCCAGCATACGCAGCAGCACCATTTCAAAACCATCACGGGGATCAGGCGCCAGTGGTAAATCACGACGACCGATCAAACCCAGCTGATAATAAAACTGCACATCTTCCGGCGGCACCAACGCAGCAAGCTCAAGAACCTGCTGACGATCGCCCTGCCCGTTATCAATCGCATCCGGCATCAACTGCGCAATGGCAATACGATGCAAAGCATTGAGAATTTCCGCCAAGACACCGGCCCAATCTGGGCCATGCTCAGCTAAATGCGCAACCGCACTCAATGCTCCACGTGCATCACCGGCAATCAAAGCTTTGAGCACGCCATAAATCTGCCCCTGATCCAGCGTACCCAGCATGGCGCGCACATCTTCCGCCATCACGCTGCCATCACCAAAGGACACAGCTTGGTCAGTCAGACTCATAGCATCACGCATCGAGCCATCGGCAGCACGACCTAACAACCACAATGCATCATCTTCAAAGGGAATGTTTTCGCTGGTCAGCACATTCTGCAAATGGCCCACGATCGGCTCAGGCGGCATGTTTTTCAGCGAGAACTGCAAGCAACGGGACAGTACAGTCGCCGGCAGTTTTTGCGGATCAGTGGTGGCTAATAAGAACTTAACATAGGGCGGCGGCTCTTCCAGCGTTTTCAACAAGGCGTTGAATGAACTGGTCGAGAGCATGTGCACCTCGTCAATCAGGTAGACCTTATAGCGCCCGCGGGTCGGCATATACTGCACGTTATCCAGCATCTCGCGGGTGTCTTCCACCTTGGTTTTACTCGCCGCATCCACTTCAATCAGATCAATAAAACGACCTTCATCAATTTCACGACAAATAGAGCAGACACCACAAGGGGTTGAACTGACGCCCTCTTCACAGTTCAGACACTTGGCCATAATCCGCGCAATGGTGGTTTTACCCACACCGCGTGTACCGGTAAATAAATAGGCATGGTGTAAGCGCTGATGATCAAGAGCATTGATCAAGGCTTTTAAAACGTGGGTTTGCCCAACCATTTCACGAAATGAACGGGGACGCCATTTGCGGGCTAAAACCTGATAACTCATAGCAACCGTAGACCAGCAAGAAAACAGACCCACATGCTAACGGAGGACAGCAGAAAATGCACCCGCAACACATGATTGGGATGAGCTTTAATAGTATTTACAGG
>DATERS010000161.1:0-8589 GCA_035271365.1 Thiopseudomonas sp. | reverse complement strand
CATGTGCGTCAATAATCGATTTAACAATGGCTAAGCCCAAACCTGCTCCATCGCCTTTACGTTGACGCGAAGGATCGGCTCGATAAAACCGGTCAAATAATTTTGGCAGATGTTCAGCATTGATCGCTAGGCCTGGGTTCTTAATACGAATGACCACACCGCCGTCGCTTCTAGCAACAAGACGCACTGTCACTGCTTGCCCTACCGGGGTGTAACGTATGGCATTGGATAAAAGATTACTCAGTGCGCGCCTGATCATCAGCCTATCGCCTTGAACGTAAAGAGCTGAACCTTTGCACTCCAATGCAACGGAGCGCTCTTCAGCCCAGGCTTCGAAATAATCAAATAGCATCTGCACTTCAGTCGCCAAGTTGACTTTAACCCGTTCGCACTGCAGCTGATGGTTATCCGCCTGAGCCAAAAACAGCATATCACTGACCATTTTGGCCATACGCTCGTACTCTTCTAAACTCGAATACAAAATTTCCTGATACTGCTCGAGGTCACGCGGTTGCGACAGAGCAACTTCGGTCTGCGTACGCAGATTCGTGATCGGTGTACGCAGTTCATGCGCGATATCTGCCGAAAAATTTGAAAGACGCTCAAAGCCTTCTTCGATCCGATCGAGCATCTCATTGAATGACACAGCCAGCTCGGTTAACTCCACCGGAACAGTGTTAGGTGCCAGTCGAATAGAGAGATGATCGGATTTAATACGACGAATTTCCGCACTGATACGACGTAGAGGAGCATGGCCTTGATGGACCGCAAACCACGTCGCTAAAATAGCAATCAAGCAGGCGGCCAAAGTGATCAGCTTCAAGTACATACGAAAACTTTCAAGATAGTGCAAATGAAAACCAATATCTGTCGCAACTACTAAGGTTAAGGGTGGATCATCCAGAGCCCCTGTTGGTATGAGTTGCACAGCAGCACCCCTATAGGTCTGCCCTTTATCCTGCCACATACTTACCGTATCAATACTGATGGCATCTACCGAAGAAACTCGCTGTGCAAAACCGTCAAGACCCGTATCAGTCGTCGCGTACAGCACCTTATTGCTAGCGTCGGATAAGCGAAATCGGGCATTATGATGGCCAGACACCGCACCCGCTAAGCGACGCTTAAGATCTTCAGTTGTTGTACCTGAGGCAGCGCCTAACAGCGACTGCTCAACAGCTTGTACCACCGCATTCAGTTCATCCACATCCTGTTGGACAAAATGAGTATCAATCGAACGCTCGACTATCCAACCCAGCGTAAGAAGTACCACAGTTATGACTGCGCCAATCGATAGAGTCAGGCGCAGTGCTAGAGATGCCGGGCGGAGGATCACGGGTTAAGCCTCACGACTGACATCAAGCATATAACCCATACCGCGCACCGTATGAATCAGTTTGGGTTCAAAATTATCATCGATTTTGGCACGCAACCGACGAATCGCCACGTCGATGACATTAGTATCGCTATCAAAATTCATATCCCAGATCTGCGACGCAATCAGAGAGCGCGGCAACACTTCACCTTGGCGGCGCACCAGTAACTCCAATAATGCAAATTCTTTATTGGTCAGGTTAATACGTACATCCTGCCGCTGGGCTTGCCGACGTGGAATATCCAAGACAAGATCAGCAATTTGCAATTGATTCTGCAAGACCGGCGTGGTGCCTCGGCGCAATAAGGAACGCACGCGTGCTAATAGCTCGGAGAAAGCAAAAGGTTTAATCAAATAGTCATCCGCGCCCAGTTCCAAGCCTTTGACTCGATCCTCTACGCTATCGCGCGCGGTCAAAAACAATACGGGTGTGGTCGATTTTGCTTCACGCAACGCTTGAACAATACGCCAGCCATCAACATCGGGCAGCATCACGTCCAATATAATGAGGTTATAGTGCTCTGTCAGCGCAAGATGATGGCCATCTAGCCCAGTGTGCGCCAGATCCACGACAAAGCCTGATTCCGATAAGCCTTGGCGCAGATACTCGCCTGTTTTTATCTCATCTTCAACCACCAGCAATTTCATGCGTTCGCCTCGTGAATGCATTCGATTTTAGACTGTGCGAGAGCATCAGCCAGCCCAGCTCAAGCACTATCAAAATCATTCTAGCCGACTCCTGCTTTCAGGAGCATGACCCTTTCATTACAGAAATGTAATCTTCGTGTCATCTGCTCGACAGCAACACTGAGTTAAAGTGGCTTTATAAGCTTAATCTACGCCATACACGGCTATTTACTTATGCAGAGGTCATCATGATGAAAAAAACATTATCAATCCTTGTTTTAAGCACTTTGCCTGCTTTCGTATTCGCTGCAGGTGGTCACTCAGGCGATCACCATGCACCTGCTCATGGCATGCCAGATCATGATATGTCGACGATGTCACAAGCGGCGTCATTTTATGGGCAGCCCGGTGAGCTGGAGCATGTGAGTCGTACCATCGAAGTGACCATGGACGATGCCATGCGCTTTACACCCAACCACATCAAGGTTACAGCAGGTGAAACCGTACGCTTCGCCATTACAAACTCAGGCAAGATTCCTCATGAAATGGTGATTGGCTCACTCGCTGAACTCAAGGCACATGCCGATGAAATGCTGGAAATGCCTGACATGCAGCACTCAGATCCCAATATGATCACGCTCGATGCAGGACAGCGCGGTGAACTGATCTGGCAATTCGACAAAGCCACAGAAGTGGATTTTGCCTGCTTGATTCCAGGTCATACCGAAGCCGGTATGGTGGGTAAGATTAATGTTGAATAACCTGTATTAAACACAGCTGTTTATCAGATCAGCGGCATCTTTCACGCTACATTTAAGATGCCGCAAAGTAAGAGTAGTTAAGATGGCAATGAGTGTAAAAAATACAGCGGTAATGATCGGCACGCTTGCTGCTGTGGTGCTTGGAGTCGGCGTGTTTATCTATGGATCATCGCAGAGTTTAAAACACTCTTATATTGATCAGTCTGATACAAAACTAGTGGCCGACGGCAAGAATATCTATGCTCAAAACTGCGCATCCTGTCACGGGACAAAGTTAGAAGGCGAGCCTGATTGGCGAATGCGCAAAGCCAATGGCCGCTTGCCCGCGCCGCCACATGATGAAACGGGGCACACTTGGCACCATGCAGATGCTGTTTTAATTGATATTATAAAAAATGGTTTAGTACCCGGTGTAACAGCTCCAACTGGCTATGTGAGTGATATGCTGGCTTACAATACAATCATGACATCCGAGCAGTCCTTGCTTATATCAAGAGTTCTTGGCCACAGCATGCGTTAGCTCGACAGAAGGACATCAATCAGCAGCATCAGTAAGCTATTGAGCATCCTGCTCTACTTATATGCTTGCAGTTAATGACTGCCGCAGCATTTTTACCCGGTTTTTTCTGCTTTCTCGGACGTAACCCCCTCTTTTAAACACCCTCGAAGTAAAGACCCCCGCATCAACTCTATCTATGTAAACGAGTATTCAATGTGTCATAAAAATGGATTTTTAAGGTTAGCTTAAGGTTGCCAGTCTAGAGTCATAGCATAAGCCTCACTTGGAGAAAACCATGAAAACACCACTATTTCTGACTTCTTTGCTAACCGCCAGCCTGGCAACCGGAATGGTCTTCGCCGATAACGACTGTAATGACCCGGTCGCTGACTGGCAACCTAGAGAAACCCTGCGCCAGATGCTCGAAGCCAAGGGTTGGAAGATACAACGCATCAAGGTTGATGATGGTTGCTATGAAGTCAAAGGTTTTGATCAGAATGGCAACAAGGTCAAGGCTGAATACTTTCCTGCAACATTGCGTTTGCGCAAACTTGAAACAAAATTCGATAAAAATGCAGTCATATCAGACGATCTATATCTGAAAAACACTCCCCAAAAACGAAATACTAAAGAGAACGGAGATAGACCATGAGAAAGCTCACTCTTGCTCTTGCCATTGCAGCCTCAATGGCATTGCCGAGCCTGACACAAGCTCGTGAAGTAACCTTTAATACAGTGCTGCAAAACTACGGGGGCGATGGTGCCTATATAGCACTTTACCTTGTGGATGCGAACGGAAAATATCAGCACACACTCTGGGTCGCCGGAAAAAAGACAAAATATTATAAGCATCTACCGGACTGGGCACGCGGCAGCGGATTACGCAGCAGTGAATATGATGGCGTGAGTGGCGCTAGTGTATTGAGCGGAAAAGCCTTAAACATCACCCTTGAGGTTGCCGATGAACTGATTGACACAGGCTATGAAGTCCGCGTGGATACGGCTGTAGAGGATATGCGCGACAACCGTGCTGACGTCAGCGCCCCATTGACTACCGATAATGCTGGAAAATCCTTTTCAGGCCGAGGCTACGTGCAGTCATTCAGCTACACCTTCTGATTTTTAATGAGCGAGGGATTTACTACCATGCTACGTCAACTGCATTCATTACCCGGCCTCATAGCTGCACTGTTTGTCATGGTGCTGGCTATGACAGGTGCGATTCTATCGCTTGACCCTGCTCTGGAGCGGATGGATGCAGTTATTCCAACTACAGGTCAAATCAGCGTTGCGGAACTTACAGGCAAACTGACAAAAAACTACCCAGGCATCGAGCAGATCGTACGTACTCCATCAGGCACTCTTGTTGTCTATTTCACTCGAGATGACCAAGTTGGCATTGATCAAGTAGACCCACGTAGCGGACAAGCAATCGGGCCATATGAGCCTTCATCATTCTCGCGCTGGGTTAAAAATCTGCACCGTTCGTTGCTCGCAGACACTCCCGGCAGAGTGGTGGCGGGCATCACCGCTCTAGTGATGATCGTGTTAGTTATTTCAGGTGCTTTTCTGCTGGCCACTCGTATGGGTGGATGGCGACAACTACTGCAGCCTGCCCGTGGTCCACTGAGCCAGCGTTTGCATATCAGGTTTGGGCGAGTAGCGATGATCGGCCTGCTGATATCAGCACTGACTGGAACCTATCTGTCTGCCAGCACTTTTAGCTTAATATCAGAGGGACTGGAAGCCGATCCAGAATTACCATTAGTGGTATCCGCTGGCCCTCCGGCAGTTATCGATACGCTGTCCGTTTTAAAAGTCACCGACTTAAACAACTTGCGTGAGCTGGTCTACCCCTATCCTGGTGATTCCCATGGTATGTACTCAATGACTACCGATCAGGGAGCTGGTTATATTGACCCGATTAGCGGTGAGTGGCTCTCATATCAGACGCATGACTCAACCCATATGTTCTATGAACTCATGTATATGCTGCACACTGGCGAAGGTCTTTGGTGGCTTGGAATAATTCTAGGTTTGGCTGCTATGAGCGTTCCAGTCATGGCCGTAACCGGCCCAATCATCTGGTGGAAGCGCTACAACTCAAAGCCTAAAATAGCTGCCAACAGTGGCGCAAACACTGCAGATAGCGTGATTCTTGTCGGCAGTGAAAGCAACACCACCTGGGGTTTTGCCAAAACCCTACATGACAGCTTAGTTCAGGCCGGACACCGTGTGCATACTGCATCCATGAGCCAGTTGGCCTCTAACTATCGTTGCGCACAACGGATGTTTATTCTTACCGCAACCTACGGTGATGGTGACGCTCCATCCTCAGCCAAGCAGTTTATGCAGCGTTTAGGGAAAATCAGCAAAAAGCCTGAGTTCACTACATCTGTACTGGGATTTGGTGACCGCCAATATCCACAATTCTGCGGATTTGCTAAAGAAGTTGAAAAGGCACTCAGCATCAAAGGCTGGCCACAACTGCTGCCCATTGACACTATTAACCGCCAGTCACCGCAAGAATTTGCACGCTGGGGTATTGCGCTAGGTAAGGTGCTTGGCATCGAATTCACGCTAGCGCATATTCCAGTACAACCGCACACAACCACGCTGGTGCTGACTGAACGGGTGGATTACGGAGTGGATGTGCAGGCTCCAACCGCAGTGCTACGCTTCAAGATGCCAGAACAAAATAACAAACCCAGTCTATTTAATCGCTTACTGCAGCGCAACGGCCTGCCACATTTTGAAGCAGGTGACTTGGTTGGAATCATTGCGCCGGGCAGCCAAGTACCGCGTTTTTATTCACTGGCTTCGGCCTCTAAAGACGGCGTTTTAGAAATTTGTGTGCGTCAGCATCCTGATGGCCTGTGCTCTAACTTTCTTTATAGGTTACCGCTAGGTGGTCGCATTGAGATTTTCATTCAATCCAACCCTGATTTTCGCCCAGCCTCTGGTAAAGCGCCGATAGTACTGATTAGCGCAGGCACGGGTATCGGGCCGCTAATGGGTTTCATCCGCCACAACTGGACCCATCATCCAATGTACCTGTATTGGGGTGGCCGTTCTCCAGAGTCAGACTTTCTTTATGAACCTGAGTTGAGCATCTATCTTAAAGACAGGCGACTAACAGAACTTAACGCCGTCTTTTCCCGCACCAGCGAGCGAGCCTATGTACAGGACAAGATCACTCTCGATGGCGAAAAGCTACGAAAACTAATCGAGAATGATGCGCAAATTCTGGTCTGTGGTGGCAGAGACATGGCCAATAGCATCAAAACAGCATTGAATGGCATTATTGCGCCGCTGGGGATAGATGTTACAACACTTAAAGCACAAGGACGGTACCGTGAAGACGTGTATTAAAACTGCATAGGAGATAGGTGGCTAGCGATCGCCACCAGTATCGAGCCCCCCGAACCAATGCTTACGAAAACATCGGTATGCTAGATAAATTTAGGCATCGACCTTTGTGTCACAACAATTGAGCAGCAGACAGTTCTATATCAGCTAAAAAAATTAACTGTCTGACTCACTTCCTTAAGTTTTTTCTCACCACGGAAATCATAACGCCGCGTGGTATCAAGATTAGAATGTCGCATGGCCGCTTGTACAATCAAGGCATCGGCACCACTTTCAAACATCCGCGTGGCAAAAGTACGACGTGTATCGTGCGGGGCGAATGCATCAATCTGCGCAGCTGAACCACGCTTCTTGAGAATGTAAGTAATACCCTGCCCTGTAATCGGCGTACTGAGTATGGCGCCGTTTTTAAGGATACGACTAAAAATATAACCACTGTGTTCGCCGCGCACCTTAAGCCAGAGTTGTAACGCCTGAACCGTCTGCGCAGGCATAAAACACTTGGCTTGTTTATTACCTTTACCGATGACATTAAAAGCAGATTCTTTCCAGTTGATATCATCAACTTTTAAACTGATCACTTCAGCCTTACGCAACCCACAACCAATCAGTAACGCAAGAATAGCCTTGTCGCGGAGACTGGCTGAGCAACCTTCTGCATTGCAAGCCGTCATTAAAGAGGCGACCTCAGTGGGCTCAAGTGCACGCCCTGATGCAAGCCGCGATCCTTTCACCGAAGGTATTTTATAAATCTTTTGGTAGTCCTCTGCCGTCATCAATTCAAGCATCCAAGCTTCTTCACAAACACCTTTTAATGATGATAAATAACTGTTTTGCGTGGCTGGAGATAAGTTCTTTTCGGACAACTTAAAGAGTATTTGCAGAATATGTGGTCTTTTTAACTCTTGCCATGGGCAGGTATCAATACCCGAAAACCCCAACATTTTCGCAACAATACGCAACGATGACATGACTGTTCTTTTGCTGCCCAGCGAACTTAGCCTGGTGATATAAGCCACAGCTGGATTATTAAAAAGCCCGGAGGTTTTTTCAAAAGCAGTCATTCCATTCGGGGTACCCACCTTGCTGACGTGTAACACTGCAGACCTCACGATTTATAAATTTTATTCAATATAGAAAACCATCAAAAAACCTCGACACTGATAATCCTGATTCCATCAGCCAGTCCTGTGTCAAAAACATAACAGCCCACTTTTCCCATATAGCCCGCATCAATAATCAGCTCTGCTGCTATAAAACAGATAATCAGTGGATTTCCGAGTGTTTTCACATCCGTAGCATTTAAGTGGCTTTAGCTATTAAAGCCCAATAATAGCATCTATTTTAGTTGTTCAAATGGTCATTTGATAAAGTTAATAAAACTAATCATAAATATAGATACTATAGCTTTAGATAATCAGTATGGTTTTTTCATGCAAAAAGACACGATTGACCGCAGAGCAACTTCAGGAGCGACTAGAGAGCGATTAATATCTTGAATACTAATGCATGGACTGCATACGGAAAGCCTCTTAATGGCAGTCACAGGAGGTCGGTTTTCAGAGGTAGTTGAGATTTTTCGCAGAAAACCACTTAAAAATACAGCTAGGAATAAAATCAGCACTTTTATATATAGCTGTGCTCAGTACGAGGATTTTAAATATTTACTATAAAAATCCGCGCTGTTGCTATAGTGGATATAAGGTTGGCAAGCAAAAGTTGCAGAGTTTTACACTAACTTAAATTCTCAATCAGCGAGGCAGTTTATTATGAAATTTGACATCCTCACCGCCCTAAAGAGACGGTGATTCCTACTGCTAGACGGCCATGCCCGACCGCGAGAATATTCTTTGCCGCATTAATATCGCGGTTGCAGTGCGTGACACCGCACGTGCTGCAAGTCCATTCTCTTATTCCAAGTCCTGCGATACCTTTCGGCCTCGATTCGGGCAAAGCGC
>DATERS010000160.1:0-30348 GCA_035271365.1 Thiopseudomonas sp. | reverse complement strand
AATTGTCTATTGGCAACACTTTTCAGGGTTTCGCCACGCTGACCTTATCCACTAAATACACCAGATGCTGATAACTCAGATCGCTGTAACTACTGAGCCCTATTTCACAGGTGCGACTGGTGGAGAAACCTGTACTGCAGTTCTCTACTTGCACGGCTAAATCACGCAAAGCATGTTGATTAAGCGCGGGCAGGGTAAAACCTTTATCGCCAGCAAAACCACAGCAATGAATCCCTTCCGGCACAACAATTTCGCTGGCGCATTGCTTGGCTACGGCTAAAAAGTTATCCGCTTGATTGAGGTGTTGGGTGCTGCAGGTGATATGCACGGCGATTTTGCTATCCAGCGGCTTAACCTCTAAACGCGGCAGCACCTCCTCTCGTAGAAAGCGTACCGAGTCATAAATGTTTAAGCGTGGATCATTTAGATCTTGTAGCAAACGTAAGGTGCATGGGCTGGTATCGGAATAGATCGGGTCTTGGCCATTACGGCTGGCGCGTAACAGCATCAAGGCCAGCTCATTGAGTTTGTCAGCCGCTTGTTGTGGATAGCCTTTGGAGGCAAAGGGCTGGCCGCAGCAGTTATTGGCCATACCTTCTGGATAAATCACCGCAAAGCCTGCTTTCTCCAGTAGTTGCTGAGTTTTCTCGCGCAGTGGTGTTTGCTCGGCATCGAGATGCGCAGGGCCCATCACTTGCGAGACGCAGGAGGCAAAATACACCACGCGTGGTTTTTCTGTCGGTATCGGTGTGTTGCTGAGTGCTGTGGGAAATTTAACCGCTTGTGGTGTCGCGGGCAGATATACCGGCACTTGGCTCAAGCGCTGATGCAGTTTGGATGACCAGCGATACATGCGCGGTGCGCCCAGAACTTTACGGGCTAACTCAGCACCGGCCAGAGCCCAGCGTGCCGCAGTGGCCGCCTTGGAAAACGAGCGCGCTAAGCGTCGTGCCGTATCCGAATGCGTCGCTTGGGTGGCGCGTAATTCACGCACTAAATCACCGGTATTAATGCCGACTGGGCAGCGTTGCGCACATAAACCAGTGGCTGCGCAGGTATCGATGCCGTGGTATTGAAAGCGTTGTTCGAGTTCGGTGGTATCAATGCCATTGCGCTTTTTATCTTGAATATCACGCCACGCGACAATGCGCTGGCGCGGCGATAAGGTTAAGCCGTGCGAAGGGCAGACGGGTTCGCAAAAACCACACTCAATGCACTTATCAATTAACGGATTGGCCACGGGCATGGGCTTAAGATTCTTTAAGTGAATCTCTGCATCAGTCGACAGCACTACATCAGGATTTAAAATACCTTGCGGATCGAGCAAGCGCTTAATACGCCACATCAGTTGATAGGCATCACTGCCCCATTCCAACTCAACAAAGGGTGCCATATTACGTCCAGTGCCGTGTTCCGCTTTCAGTGAGCCGCCAAACTCCACCGCCACTAGATGAGTGACCGCTTGCATAAAGGCGCTATAGCGGGCGATTTCTTCGGGCTGATCAAAGCGCTGGGTAAAGACAAAGTGCAAGTTACCTTCTAGCGCATGACCAAATAAAATTGCTTCGTCATAGTGATGCTCATCCAGCAGCGCGAGTAGGCGATTGACGCCCTCGGCCAGATGCTCCAGCGGGAAGGTCACGTCTTCAATAATGACTGTAGTGCCGTTTTCACGCAGCGCACCGACAGCGGGGAAAGTGTCTTTGCGCATACGCCACAGCAGTTCATATACGGCGGGGTTTTGGCTAAAGGCAATATGCTGCTCTTTAGGGAAGTGTTCGATGGCGGTGTTGATCTGCTGCAGTTGCTCTTCCAGCAGCGCGTTGTCGGCGGCACGTGACTCAATCAGCAGCGCGCAAGCGGAACTGCCCAATTGCTCAATCCAGTCTGGCATTCCGGCCATATGTTGCACGCTGCGTAAGCTGCGACGGTCGAGTAGTTCAACGGCAGACACGGCTTGCTGTTTCAGCACTACCACGGCTTGGCAGCAGGTTTCGACATCAGGGAAAACCACTAAAGCGGTGGCTTTGTGCGGATAATCCGGCACGGTGTCGTAGGTGACCGAGCTGATAAAGCCCAGCGTACCTTCCGAGCCCACCATCAGATGAGTGAGAATATCCAATGGATCGCTAAAATCAATTAAGGCATTCAGCGATAGGCCGGTGGTGTTTTTTAAGCGGTACTTATGTTTGATCTTTGCTGCCAGCTCAGTGTTATCGCGGGTTTCGATGGCCAGTTCGCCCAGCTGTTCTAATAGCTGCGCGTGGCTGTGACGAAAGCGGCTGGCGCTGGCCAAATCGGCACTGTCGACCACTGTGCCATCCACCAGTACCACGCGCATATCGGCTAAGGTTTGGTAGCTGTTTTGCGCGGTACCACAACACATACCGCTGGAGTTGTTGGCGACAATGCCACCAATTTTAGCGGCGTTAATCGAAGCTGGATCAGGGCCGATTTTACGCTGTAAATGCGCAAGAGCCTGATTAGCATGCGCACCAATCACGCCCGGTTGCAGGCGAATACGTTGGCCGCCATCGAGGATTTCTTTGTTATTCCAGCGATCACCCAGCACAATCAACACTGAGTCACTGATCGCTTGGCCCGATAAACTGGTACCGGCGGCGCGAAAGGTGACTGGTACTTGGTGGGCGCTGGCCTGTTGCAGAATAAATACCACTTCCGCTTCGGACTCAACGCGGATCACCAGTTTGGGCAGTAGGCGATAGAAACTGGCATCAGTGCCCATGGTTAGCATCGACAGCGGATCAGAAAAGCAGCGCTGGGCTGGAATCTGTTGCTCAATAGCTGCTAGAAACGCTGTCGGTAAACTCATGCATCCTCCACAATCAACACAATCAAGTCTTTGGGTCCATGTGCGCCATAGGCGAGCACCTGCTTAATATCGGCAGTTTTCGATGGGCCAGAAATCAATAATAAATTGCTCGGCATCGGCTTGGGCCAATCTTGCTGCGCTTGGTATAGGTTGTCATAAATCTGGCTGGCATGCACATGGGTATTCATTTCACGCCGTGCAGAGCAGGAGGTGTGCAGCGCAACTTGGGTCGGTGCGCCCTGATCAGCTAATTGTACTTTGCATAGATAGCTGTGTGCTGTACGGTTTTATTGGTTGCGTTGCTGCGGTAACAAAGCGCGGAAATTATCTTGTGCAACGGCTTGTGCGACGTCGGCAGGCAGTGCTTGTAGCACTGGCTCAAAGCTTTGCATGGTGTCGCCTAAACTGGAAAATCGACCGACCACATCACTGCCGAGTACAAAGCGTTTGGGGTAGGCCTTAAAGAGTTCTAACCAGTCTGGATTAGGCTTACCTTTGCTATCCACTAGATACGGTTCGATCAGCGTCCAAGATAAATCAATATACAGATTGTCATTGTTGGCCAATAAGCTTTGCACCAGTGGCAATAAGAAATCTAATTCTTCCTGATGGCGGTGTAGTTCCATGCTGGTGCCCGCATGCGCCCAGATAAAACGCACATCAGGATTTTTATTTAAGGCTTCTTCCAATTCTTCTAAGTAGAGCGGGTTACGTTCGCGCTTAGAAGTGATATTACTGTGCAGTAATATCGGTAAATCAAACTCTGCCGCCACGCGGTAGACTTTCATCATGGCTTCGTTATTAGCGCGTGGCGTGTTGCCTTGCATCAGTGCGGTGACATCGTCATGGCGGGTAAAGACTTCGCCAATGCCTTGCCAGAAACCTGGGTTCATTTCTAAGGTGCGACGAATATGTGCAGCGGCGTTTTTATCGTTGGCATTAAAGCCGGAGAGAAAAGGGATGAAGCGTTTTTGCTGTGCGGGTTTAAGCTTTTTGATCGCCTCTAATATATAAAAGTCGGTAGCGCTGTACCAATAGAGGGCGGCATCATCACCGGCGTAATAGCGTGGTTTTTTAGGCTCGTCATCTTGCCATTTTTTCGCAACAGGAATGCCCATAATGGCTGCATGACTGATATTACCTTGATCCATGGCGGTCAATAGCGCTTGCATCCCTTCGGATTCTTGAAAGAAATCCACATAATGCAGATGGCCATCAATATAGCTGCGCGCATGGGTGAGTTGGATTGTGCTGATCAGTAAGAGAGCGAGGCAGATTCTTAGCAAAATGGTTGTCCTTGGAATGACTTCATTACAAGTCAGACGCAGGGATAGGCTAAGAGTTCGTTTGTTTTAATCTGTTGCGACGCAAACGGCGACCTGAGTTAGGCCGCCGTTGTCTAGAGCAGGTGTGGCGTTATTGCATGCTAGCAATCACCACCGGCTTATGACGCAGTAAGCGGCTGCTTAAGCGCAGTAAAGCAATCACAGTCAGTATTTGTACTGTCGCCAGCAGAGCTACGACAATCCAGTAGGCTGGACTAAATGCTTCAACCACACCGCTGTTGACCCAGACTAAATGCCACCAGAACATACCCATCACAAAGATTGCCACGCCGGGGCAGATCAAGCCAAAACTAATTGGATTGCGCTGATCACCTTGAAAGTGTGCTTTTAAATAGCCATTGAGCTGCATCACACGGTAGCCCAACAGCATAATGCCCAGTTGCAGCATATAAATACTGGTCAGCATGATAAAGACTTTGCTTTGTACAATGGGCGCGGAAAAGTGATGGCTTAAACCATGTTGCATACGCACCCACTCAATCCCCAGTAGCGTCATAATTGGCACTAACATCCAAATGCTGGGCGTGGCTTGAGGCTGTAAACCGTATTGCATCATCGCTTGCAAGCCTGAGATTAATACCAGCAGGCCCGTAACGAGTGCCACCATTAAAAATAGAATTGACAGTGTGCTAGCCAGAATCGCAACGATTTGCACATGTGACATGGCTGCAGGTGCTGAAAAACCGACAGACAGCATGGCAAAGGTAAAGACAGCAATCAGCGGGGACAGATGGTTTTGTTGATCAGTGCTGTAGCCACCATTGACTAACAGCCGGCTTAAATAACGACCGTAAATACGCAATGACCAATAGCCTAAAGCAGCAAAGGCTAATAAGGCCAAGGGAAAGAGGTATTCCACTACCGACCATAGACCAGGGACTAAGACTGCACCCAGTGCAAAGCAGACGTTGACCGTCATCGCCAAGGCTAATGGCTGGGTCATGAGTTGGACTTCGTTGGGTGAGTTGAGCCAATCAGCATAGCGCTCGGTGGTTTGAGCTGCGCGCTGTTCGCGTAAATTCCACACCACCAGAACACAGTGCAATAGTGCCAGTAACACCATCGCCATAACAGCCAAGATCGCTAAGGGGCGGACTCCGGTTGGCAAGTCAACTGTACCTTGCAGTACCGCAGACATATGCTCCCAGGTGGGCATTGGAAAATCGGCATGCGGTACCATCCACATCAGGTACATAAAGAATGAAACGGATAGGCCGCCAGCCCCCAAGGCTGCAAGCCAGTAACTGGGATGCCAGGGTTGTTCAGGGTCGCGTCTAAGCATGGTGAATCTCCCTCTCTTAAGTAAACGCATCAGTGCGCTTACTGTGCTAACACTGAGTGTGTTATATGCCATATCAATATGAGCTGATAGGTCTTTATTTTAAGTAACAAAAATCCCCAGCACCGTCACCGATGCTGGGGTTTTCACAAAGTATCTTAACCCTTAAGTCACTTTGTCTTACAGTTGCTTGGTACAAAAGTAGAAGTCAGTGCACTCGTACTCACCTGATTTAACGCGCTCATCCGCTGCAGCTGCAGTGGCTGCGGGTGGCACAATGACGCGTTCGCCTGGTTTCCAGCCTTCCGGTGTTGCTACGCCGTGCTCGTCACTGGTTTGCAGTGCATCCAGTAAACGTACAAATTCATCAATTGAACGGCCATTGCTCATTGGGTAGTAGACCATGGCGCGTAAAATGCCCTTGGGGTCAATGATAAAGGTCGCACGCACTGCTGAAGTGTCTGCAGCGCCGGGGTGGATCATGCCGTAAGCACGGGCCACATCCATTTTCAGGTCAGCAATGATTGGGAATGGAATCTTCACGCCAAACTTTTCTTCGATATTGCGCATCCACGCAATGTGCGAGTGAGTGCTATCAATAGATAAACCTAATAACTCACAATTGCGTTTGTTGAATTCAGGTGCTGCTTTAGCAAAGGCAATAAACTCAGTGGTGCACACTGGCGTAAAGTCAGCTGGGTGTGAGAACAACACCAACCACTTGCCTTTATAGTCGTCTAGGCATTTTTCACCGTCTGTAGTGGGTGCTTTAAACTCAGGTGCCCGCTCATTTAAGCGTGGTAAACCGTAAACAGCAGTATCAGTCGTTTGCATGGTATTTCTCCGAGTTGTTTGCTTAACTTAGATATAATATATCATGCAAAAAAATATAATAAATTGTTATATATTAATTGCTGTAATAGATTTTTGCTATTGAGAGTGGTTTTTTGATTGAAGTGTTCTGCCTCAGCATAGGCTGGATAAGGCATTATAAATGACATCTTATTGAATCTTGGGAAAGTCACGGTACTGTGCTTTCCCAAGGCTTTAAAAGCTGACTCTAGGTGTTATCTCATCACCAAAATCGGCACCGTGCTATTTCCTAGCATCTTCAAGGTATTGCTGCCGATAAAGAACTGGCGTAAGCGCGGGCTCGCAAACGCACCCATTACCAGCATCTCCACGGCATTGTCGTGTTGATAGGCTAAGAGTTGCTTGAAAATATCGCCCTCTAGATAGGTCGCTATAACGTTAAAGCCGCCTTGCTTTAAGCGCTCAGTGGCCTGTGCGAACTTCTCGTGTTGGTCTGGGTGTTTGTTTTTGATGGTGACTAAGTGGCAATCCAGACCGCGCAATAAATCACTGGTTAAAATATGTTCTATTGCCGCTTCAGTGGTGGCGCGTCCGTCGTAGGCCAGCATAAAGTTTTTTGGCACAGTGAAATCATGCGGGGTGATCAGCACAGGCGTACTGATTTGGCGCAGCAGGCTTTCAACATTGGTGCCCAGTATCGTGACTTTTTTGTCAGTCTTGCTGCCCGAGTGACCCATAATAATCAGACGTGCAGTGCTTTCCAGTGCTAACAAATTATCGATAAAATCACCGTGACGCTGCACGGTTGTGACGTCGGTACAGCCTGCTTCTTGTGCTTTTAGTTCAGCGGTGGCCAGTAATTCTTTGCCCAGTTGCAACGCCACTTTAGCGCGCAGTTGATCCAGCGTAGCGATTTCACTGAGGAGCTTGGAGCGTGCACCGAAGCCAATGGCACCCGACAGATCGTTGCTGTCAGGTAGATGCTGTTTCTCAATACTGTGTAAAAAAGTTAACGGGTTGCTGAGCTGCTGAGCGGCCCAAATCGCTGCGTCTTGTACGCTGGTCGACCAAGTAGATTCATCGATGCAGGCTAAGATTTTTTGCATGGTTTAGTCCTCAGTGCTCATTGCTTAATGTTGTGGCAGTGTGCGCATCACTGTGCACGCCAAATTTATCAATCACGGTTTTACTGGCTTCATTAACACCGATTAAGCTCACTTCGGCACCCAGTCGTTGGTACTTAATCACGATCTGATCCAATGCAGCCACAGCGGTGATATCCCAAAAGTGCGCGCGGGTTAAATCAATCACCACCTTATCGGCTGCGTAAGAGAAGTCAAACGAGGCAAAGAGTTTCTCAGCGGAAGCGAAAAACACTTGGCCAATCACCTGATAGCGTAATTCAGCTGCAGTCGACTCTTGCTTAACAATCATTAAGCGGCTGATTTTATTGACGAAGAACAGCGCAGATAACAGCACACCAGCCAGCACACCCAATGCGAGGTTATGGGTTGATAGCACCACAGCTACAGTGGTTAACATAACGATATTGGTTGAAGTCGGATGCTTTTTAAAGTCTCGCACTGAGCTCCAAGAGAATGAGCCGATGGAGACCATAATCATCACGGCCACCAGAGCAGCCATAGGAATCTGTTTAATCCAGTCGCTTAAAAATACCACCATAATCAATAAGAAAAAGCCGGCACAAAAGGTCGATAAACGCCCACGGCCACCGGATTTAATATTAATCACTGACTGACCAATCATCGCGCACCCGGCCATACCGCCCAACAAACCGGCACCGATATTGGCAATACCTTGACCTTTACACTCTTGGTCACGGTTGCTTTTGGTGTCGGTGAGTTCATCGAGGATATTGGCGGTCATCAAGGATTCCAGCAAACCAACAATCGCCAGAGCCAGCGAGTAGGGCAGGATAATCCACAGTGTCTCTAAGTTTAATGGCACATCCGGCCATAAAAAGATCGGCAAGGTATCCGGCAACTGACCCATATCGCCCACAGTGCGCACATCCAAGCCTAAGTAAATGGCAGCAGCAGTCAGGGTGACAATACAAATCAGTGTGGAGGGTAGCGCTTTGCCGATTTTTGGAATCAGCGGAAACAGATAAATAATGCCCAGTCCCGCAGCGGTCACGGCATAGACATGCCAGGTCACGTCAGTCAGTTGCGGCAGTTGTGCGATAAAAATCAGAATAGCGAGGGCGTTAACAAAGCCGGTGACCACCGACTTGGAAACAAAGCGCATTAGCCCACCGAGCTTTAAGTAGCCGATTACAATCTGCAGCACACCGGTTAATAGAGTTGCTGCGAGTAAATATTCAAGGCCGTGCTGTTTAACCAGAGTGACCATCAATAACGCCATGGCACCGGTAGCAGCGGAAATCATTCCAGGTCTGCCGCCTACAAAGGCGATAATCACTGCAATACAAAATGAAGCGTATAAGCCGACCTTGGGATCGACACCGGCAATAATCGAAAACGCAATCGCCTCAGGAATCAGTGCCAGCGCGACCACCAGGCCTGACAAGATGTCGCCACGGATATTAAAAAACCATTCATGTTGCATATTTTTAAGCATAATTTATCCATATCGCTGAGTGCATGCGGCAGTCAGGCGAGGGCGACTCTAAGTGAGTCGGTTAACGATTGAGTGTGCGCTAAGTTTAGCAGGGGTAAAAAGTGCTGTCGTTAATAACCCATAACGGGTGTTGTGATGATGTCGATCCTGCGTGTGAATCGCCAATGTCATCATTCTGTCATGTATAAGCGTTGTAATATGCCTGACATATTTCAAGATGGACGGTAGGGTTAACGCATGATCAGTAAAACTGTACTCATTGTGGATGACGAAGCTCCGATTCGGGAGATGATTGCAGTCGCTTTGCAGATGGCCGGCTATCAGTGTTTAGAAGCAGAAAACGCGCAAATTGCACATGCCTTAGTGGTGGATCATCAGCCGGATATTATTTTGTTGGATTGGATGATGCCCGATGTCAGTGGGATTGAGTTGGCGAGGCGTTTAAAGCGTGAACCGTTCAGTGCTGACATTCCTATTATTATGCTCACTGCGCGCAGTGAAGAAGATAATAAAGTGCAAGGCCTTGAGGCCGGTGCTGATGATTATATAACCAAGCCTTTTTCGCCGCGTGAGTTGATTGCGCGGTTAAAAGCGGTGCTGCGCCGCACGAGCAGTGCAGGTATTGATCAGCCCATTGAGATTGAAGGCTTGTGTTTAGATCCGAGCAGCCACCGTGTTAGCTCCGAAGGTACAGCGCTGGAAATCGGACCCACTGAGTTTCGTTTACTGCAGTTTTTTATGACTCATCCTGAGCGTGCTTACAGTCGCAGTCAGTTACTGGATCAGGTCTGGGGCGGTAATGTGTATATAGAAGAGCGTACAATCGATGTGCACATTCGGCGCTTGCGTCTTGCTTTAGGCCCAAAGCATGGGCATTTGGTGCAAACGGTGCGCGGCATGGGTTATCGATTTTCAACGCAAGTGTAAACCACTTAAGGTCTGCAGCTATTTATGAAGCGGTTATTGCGAACAGAGATACTGCGTCTGGTTGGCTGCGTGCTGATTGGCACACTGCTGGGTTATTACTGGGATCGACCTGCATTGGGTGCGGCCGGTGCGTTGTTGCTATTGCTTGGGCAGCACATCTGGCAATTACAGCGTTTAGTGGGTTGGCTGCAAGCGCCAGATGATGCGCCGCCAGAAGCTAAGAGGCTGTGGGGTGAAGTGTTTGATGGGATTTATCACTATCAACGCCGCCAGAAAGCCGATCAGCACCAGCTCGCACAGCTGCTTGAACGTATTCAAGACTCTAGTCAAGCGCTGAGCGATGGCGTCGTGATGATTGATCACAAGGGTGGTTTAGAGTGGTGGAATCATGCGGCTGAAAAACTCTTAGGGTTATCGCCCAGCAGTGATCGTGGCCAGCCGATTACCTATCTACTGCGCAATCCGCAGTTTGTTGATTATTATGACAGCCAAAACTATCTTGAGCCCTTGGTGCTGCCTTCTCACCTCGATGAAGAGCGTTTTTTAGAATATCAAATCACTTTGTTTGGCGAGAACGATCGCCTACTGCTGGTGCGTGACTGCAGTAAAATTAAGCGTTTGGAACGCATGCGCCAAGACTTTATCGCCAATGTTTCGCACGAACTGCGCACACCGCTGACTGTGCTATCCGGTTATTTAGAAACCTTCAGTGATTATGCTGACGATCTGCCGGCGCAATGGCAGCGCGGCTTAACCTTAATGACGCAGCAATCGGCGCGCATGGAACATTTGGTGGCTGATTTGCTGGCGCTATCGCGTCTCGAAACCAGTGACTTTAAAACCGAAATTGAGCCCATTTATGTTGTGGGCTTGTTGGAGGCGATTCGTGTGGATGCACTGGCTTTATCCGATCATCAGCATACTATTTTGATCCATGCCGATATGCAGTTGTACTTGCGCGGTGCAGCCCATGAATTGCGCAGTGCATTCTCGAATCTGGTGTTTAACGCAGTCAAATACACGCCGCCTGGCAGTAGTATTGAGCTGCGCTGGTATCACGATGAAGGCGGAGCTTATCTTGAGGTTAAAGATAATGGGCCGGGGATTGATAGCAAGCACCTTAAATTTCTCACTCAACGTTTTTACCGAGTGGACGGCAGTCGCTCCAGTCAAACCGGCGGTACAGGCTTAGGGTTGGCGATTGTGAAGCATGTACTGCTACGTCACCAAGGCCGTTTAGAAATCAGTAGCAGTGCAGAGCAGGGCAGTTGCTTTACCTGTTGCTTCCCGCTGAGCCAAACTTTGCTGGGAGAGGCGGTGTAAGCCGTGATCTGTCGCGTATGATCGCTTACACCGCAGGTATAACTCACAGGTTTAACCTCTAGTTATTCGGTTGAACCGTACGTCCACGCTGAGCAATGGCGGCTTCGATTTGATCGATGTCGGTGTAGCGCACGTCTTGGCCCTCAACTAAATAGATCACATATTCTGCCAAGTTACTGGCGTGATCACCGACGCGTTCTAATGAACGCAGCACCCACATAATGCTCATTACTTGCGAAATGGCGCGTGGGTCTTCCATCATAAAAGTGATCAAGGCACGCGTGGCTGAGCGGTATTCTAAATCGACATTTTCATCTTCACGCAAGACGGCCAGCGCCTTGGTGCTATCAAAGCGGGCAAAGGCATTGAGGGCATCTTGCACCATCTGCCGCACATGATTGCCCAGGTGGCGCACTTCAATATAACCCCGTGGCGAAGCCCCTTCTTCAGCCAGCTTTAACGTGGCGCGGGCGACTTTGCTGGCCTCATCACCAATGCGCTCCAAGTCTGCCGTAGCGCGAATCACCGCCAGCACTAAACGTAGATCTGAGGCCGCCGGCTGACGGCGTGCGAGGATTTGCGTGCAATATTCATCAATGTCTAATTGCAGCTGATTGACCTGTTGATCCTTGGCGCGCACGTGCGTGGCTAAATCTGTATCGCCATCGAGTAAGGATTGCACTGCATCTTTAACCTGCTGCTCAACCATGCCGCCCATTTCTAGGAGCTGGCTGCGGATTTCTTCCAGCTCTTGGTTAAACTTCTGAGAAATATGCGTGCTGTGACTGTCTTGATTGATTTTCATAAAATGGGTTCACCTATGAATGAATAATGGTACGCATTGCTTATGTAAGAGCGGGCCATGCCCGCGATTGCGTCTTGTAGCCAAGCTTGCCTGTGCTATTAACACTTGGTCGCGGGCATGGCCCACTCCTACCAGAGCTGCTCAACGATGCTTAGCCGTAACGCCCGGTAATATAGTCTTCGGTTTGTTTGTTGGCTGGATTGGTAAATAAGGTATCAGTGCTATCAAATTCCAGCAGTTGGCCCATGTACATAAACGCGGTGTAATCCGATACCCGTGCGGCTTGTTGCATATTGTGGGTGACGATGACTATGGTAAAACGATCTTTTAAGTCGTTGAGCAACTCTTCGATTTTTAAGGTGGATATCGGGTCTAGTGCCGAGGCGGGCTCATCCAGCAGTAACACTTCTGGCTTGACTGCAATGGTGCGCGCAATCACTAAACGCTGCTGTTGACCGCCGGACATACCCAGGGCTGACTCATGTAAGCGGTCTTTAGTCTCATCCCAGATTGCTGCAGAACGTAGTGCCCATTCCACGGTTTCATCCAGTAAGCGTTTATTCTTAATGCCTTGAATCCGTAAGCCATAGGCAACGTTTTCATAAATGGTTTTGGGGAATGGATTGGGCTTTTGGAACACCATACCCACGCGGCGGCGTAAGTCGGCGACATCGACGCCTTTGGCGTAAATATCATGGTCATCAATGGTGACTTCGCCTTCAATGCGTACGCCATCGACTAAATCATTCATGCGATTAAATGAGCGCAGCAAGGTGGACTTACCGCAGCCTGATGGGCCAATAAAGGCGGTAATGCGCTTTTTAGGAATTTGCATGGTGATGCCATTGAGCGCTTTGCTGTCGCCATAGTACAGGTGCAAATCTTTGACGTTAATGCAGGGCGTTTCATCAGCTAAATTCAATTGCTGCGATTGCCGACCCAGCGCACTAAATTTCATTGCATGTGAAGTGTTTGTGGTCGAGTTCATAATGGCTGCCTTTCTATAAAATAAAGAATCAATTACATATCCAGCGCGCGGTATTTTTCGCGCAGACGATTACGAATACTGATAGCGGTCAGATTGAGCACCGCTATCACCACAACTAACATCAATGCTGTGGCGTAGACCAAGGGGCGTGCCGCTTCCACATTAGGGCTTTGAAAACCGACATCATAAATATGGAAACCTAAGTGCATAAACTTACGCTCCAAGTGCAAGAACGGTGCGTTCATATCTAAAGGTAAATTCGGTGCCAGCTTGACCACGCCGACTAACATCAACGGCGCCACTTCACCGGCAGCACGCGCCACAGCAAGGATGACACCGGTCATCATCGCAGGACTGGCCATCGGGATCACCACGCGCATCAAGGTTTCAAACTTGGTTGCACCCAGCGCCAGCGAGCCTTCGCGTACTGAGCGGGGGATGCGTGATAAGCCTTCTTCGGTAGCAACAATCACCACTGGCAAGGTCAGCAGCGCTAAGGTTAATGACGCCCAGAGTAAGCCCGGCGTACCAAAGGTCGGCGAGGGCAGTGCTGGCGCGTAAAACAGCTGATCTAAATTACCGCCCAGAAAGTAGACAAAAAAGCCTAAACCAAACACGCCATACACAATCGATGGCACACCCGCCAGGTTATTGACGGCAATGCGAATAATCCGCGTGATCACACCTTGGCTGGCGTACTCACGTAGGTACACCGCGGCAATTACGCCAAACGGCGTAACGATCAACGACATAATCATTACCATCAGCACGGTGCCAAAGATCGCTGGAAAAATACCCCCTTCAGTATTGGCTTCACGCGGGTCATCGGAGACAAACTCAACCAGCTTAAGAATATAGTGTTGGATCTTCTCGAGTAGGCTCAGCGAGTTGGGCTGATACAGACGCACAACTTCGCTAAAGTTAACTTCTTTGTGTTGGCCATCAGCCGTTTCCAATACTAAAGTGTCGCGCTTGAAGGGCGTATACAACGCCATCAGTTCGGCTTCTTCGGTGGCGTACTCAGCTTGTAATATGGTTTTTTCAGCTTGCAGTTCAGCCATATTTTGCGGCGTATCATGCCCTTTGAGTTGTAAGCTGCGTTCTTCTAAACGCAACTGCTCCAGCTTATAGTTGATTGCACCAATGGCGCCGCTTTCTAAGTCTTTGATTTTCTTATAAATCGCCGTGGCGCGCTCGGCTCTGCGCAACACTTCATCCCAGAGTTTATTCTCAGCTTGGGTTTGCTCGGCAATCAATTCGCCGTTTTCTTTAATACCCATAATGTAGCCATAGAAATTACCCCATTCGCGCCGCTCAAGTGCAACCGCATTTGTTGGGTAATCTAGCTCGCTCAGTTGATGCTCTAATACCCAGCGAAAGTCAGAACCGTAGACTTCGCGGTTACCGACTTTAATCAGTTGGCGATCGAGGATCTCCTGACCTTCAGGTACGGGCAGTCCAGCATTACGAATTTGCTCAGCGGTGACTTGCTCGCGCTGAACACGCTCGCCAAGTACGGTCATCTGCGCACCTTGGCTATCGGTAAATTGATATTCTTGCAAACTGGCTGGCCAAAAGTGCACCAAACCACGCGAGGCAATCACACCAAGTAAACCCAGCACCAGCACCACGCTGATGGCTACAGCACCGGCATTCAGCCACACCCAAGGGCTGCCCGTGGCGACCCATTTTTTTAGCGAAATTTTCATATCTTCAGCTCCTAAATCTGTGCCTGTGCTGTATTACAGCGTGCTGTATTTTTTACGCAGTCGTTGTCGCACCAGATCAGCCAAGGTGTTAACCACGAAGGTAAATAAGAACAGCACCAAGGCTGCCAGAAATAAAATGCGGTAATGACTACTGCCGAGCGCCGACTCGCCCATTTCTACGGCGATATTCGCCGCTAAGGTGCGCATGCCTTCAAAGATATTGGCATTCATGATTGGCGTATTACCGGTGGCCATTAACACAATCATCGTCTCGCCCACCGCGCGACCCATACCGATCATCACCGCAGAAAAGATACCAGGGCTGGCGGTGGGTAACACCACTCTGACCAGTGTTTGCCACGGTGTTGCGCCCAGCGCTAAAGAGCCATGGCTTAATGATTTAGGTACGCCAAATAAGGCGTCTTCGGCAATCGAGTAAATGGTTGGAATTACTGCAAAACCCATGGCGAATCCCACCACCATGGCATTGCGCTGGTCAAAATCAATGCCAAGGTCATTGCTCAGCCAGTTACGCATATCGCCATTAAAAAACCACAGTTCCATCGGCTGACTTAAGCTAAAGGATAACCAACCCAGCACGGCCACTAACGGAATCAAGATCACCACATGCCAGCCGTCCGGTACGACATCACGCACACGGTCAGGCAGTTGCGCCCAAGCAAAAGCAAAAGTGATGATGCCCAGCGGAATAATTAGCAGTACGGCAAATACACCGGGTAAGTGCGTTTCCATAAAGGGCGCGAGAAACAAACCCGCAAAGAAGCCTAAGATGACGGTGGGTAAGGCTTCCATCAATTCAATCACTGGCTTGATCTTACGACGCACAGCAGGGGCCATAAAATAGGCGGTATACATAGCACCACACACAGCTAATGGAACAGATAGCAACATGGCATAAAAAGCTGCTTTCAGTGTGCCAAAGGCCAAAGGTGTCAGACTAAATTTAGGCTCAAATTCAGTCGAAGCTGACGATGACTGCCAGGTATATTCCGGCTCGCTGTAGCCCTCGTACCAGACCTTACCCCAGAGTGATTTCATTGAAGTCTCTGGGTGCGGGTTATCAATGGCATAACGCTGAAACACGCCTTGCGCATCTTGCACTAAAAGCATCGACGCACGTGGCGCTAAGGCAGCTAGTAGCGGTTCAGCTTTTAGTAGCGGTTGATCAATGGCGGTCTTTTCTGCGGTGGTATTAAAGATGCCCACGCGGCCGGTGCTATCAATCGCCACAAAACCTTTGCGCCGTTGTTCGGCTTCCAGCACTTGAATCGGCGCATCACCGAGTTTTAAGGTACGAATCTTTGTTAGCTGCTGCTGATTGTGCTCATCACGCACCATAAAGAACTGAGTGATCTGTCCTTGTGAGTCACCGACGAGTAATGATTGCTGCGCCAGTTGGAAGATCATCTGCGTGACTTCTTGCCTTGGCTCCACTAATGGTACGGTGTGTGAGAGCTGAATATTGTCAAGATTGCGCGAGTCATACACATCGAGACGGCCACTGTTGCGTAGCGCAAAAATATAATGGTGGTCGGGCGCAATCAGTAAACGCTGATAAGCAGTGCTACTGGGGAAATCGATGGGCTGCAGAGACTCCTGCACTTCGCCACTGATAAAGTTGGTACGCTGGCTGAGCAAGGTCATGACAATCTGACCGTCATCAACAAGGCCGGCGAGCAGTATGCCCTCGGGTGATGTTTGCTGAGTAATATACTTAAGCGGCCGTTGCTGAGGGTCCAGCTGCAGCGCTTTGCCGTTAAACAGCTGAGTGACACGGGGCTTGACCCCTAAGCGTTGCCCTTCAGCATCAAATTCAACTTTAAAGGTTGTATCAATGGCGATGGCTTGGCCATTGCTCAGGCCGAGCAACAGCGTGTCATCGCCCGGTGTTTTGACTCTTAGGCTGGTGATTGCCGCATCGTGCAACGGCAGCTGCTGCTCAGACAGCGGCTGCCCATTGTGTGCATTGATAAAGAGTAACTTACCGTTCTCAGTCAGGAGTGCGGCAATTTCATTCTGCTCTTCGGTGAACAAGGTTAAAATTTTGCTAGAGCGTGCGGGCTCCTGCAATTCAAAGCTACTTTGGTGTTGAATGGTGGCGCTTTTAAACAGCGGCATCACTTCATAGAGCAGATAAAAGAAAATCAGCGTGATCGCAGCAATCACACTTAAACCACCCAGCGCAATGGCTCGCCGTGCCAGCCGGTCTTTCCACGCACGGAATTTACGACGAGTGCGCATGCGCGGGCTGTTCAGCTCTTGCTCTAATAGCGACGATATATCCTGCATAGCCTGACCCTTGAACGAAACGTTAGAGATACTTTAAGACGTTTGTGTGACAGTTAAATGACAAATAGAAAAAGGGGCCGAAGCCCCTTTTGTAGGTCTGTAAATTAAACTATTAAAGTTCGAGATCTGTATGCAGTTTTTTAACCACTGTGGCGGGCAAGGGCACATAACCATCGCGATTCACAACTTCCTGGCCTTGTTTGGAGAGCATTAGCTTTACAAACTCACGGTCGAGCGGTGCTAAGGCTTGGTTAGGGCGTTTGTTGACATACACATAGAGGTAGCGCGAGAGCGGGAAATCACCCGATGCGGCTTGTTCTGGCGTGGCTTCGATAAACGGCTGACCGGCTTTGGCTGCTAGCGGCACTGCTCGTACGGATGAGGTGCGGTAGCCAATACCGGAATAACCAATGGCATTCAGTGAGGACGATACCGATTGCACCACTGAAGCAGAACCTGGCTGCTCATTCACGTTATTTTTAAAGTCGCCTTTGCACAGGGCGTTATCTTTAAAGTAGCCGTAAGTGCCGGACACCGAGTTGCGGCCATAGAGCTGAATCGGACGATCGGCCCATGCATCGGTTAAACCCAGTTCACCCCAGCGGGTGACATCTGCGGCGGTGCTGCAGCGGCGCGTGGAAGAGAAAATAGCGTCCACCTGCTCAATTGTCAGCCCTTCAATGGGGTTATCTTTGTGCACATAGACGGCCAATGCATCAATCGCAACAGGAACAGCTGTCGGGCGGTAACCATGACGTTCTTCAAAGGCTTGAATCTCGCTGTCTTTCATCATCCGCGACATCGGACCCATATTAGCTGTGCCTTCTGACAGTGCTGGCGGTGCTGTAGAAGAGCCCGCTGCTTGGATCTGCACATTCACATTCGGGTAGTTCTTTTTAAATTCTTGTGCCCAGAGTGTCATCAGGTTCGCTAGCGTATCGGAACCGATACTGGTCAAGTTGCCTGAAATACCACTGGCACGCTGATAATCAGGTAACTCCGCATCCACTGCGGCACTGACTGATAATGCTGAGAACGCTGTGCAAAGACTCAGGGCTGTAGCAAGTGCTTTCATTTTCACGGTCATAGATAACTCCGATTGATTCACCCAACTGAACTGGCACTTCTGTACCAGCACGGAAGCCTGCGCCATCCGATGTATTGAATACTAAACGGAGTAGATGACAGTTTAATGAATGCTAAGCAGTCATTTATTAGATACATAGGGCAACGGTTGCAAGAGAAGAATTATGTTGAGCGGTGCAGTGGTGCTTTATGGGTTACTGAGGCATTTCCATTTTCAGTTCAACACGACGGTTCTGTGCCCGACCTTCAGCGCTAGTATTTGCTGCTAAGGGTTGCGTATCAGCAAAGCCTACGGCCCGTAAGCGATCACTGTTAATGCCATTGGCTTCCAAATAGCGCACCACACTGCCAGCTCTTGAACCAGACAGCTCCCAATTGGACGGATAGCGACCGCGAATCGGCACTGAGTCGGTATGTCCTTCTACCGCCACTTTAAAATCGTTTTCCCGCAGGACCTTGACCAGCTTTTTAAGCACATCGGCACCGGCTAAACCTAAGTCTGCTTGACCAGAGGTGAATAAAATCTCACTTTTAATCCGAAAGCTCACCACTCCAGCGCTGATAATCACATCAATGTCATCACCCAGCTGGTCGAGACCTAGGTCACTGAGACTGCGCTCAGGTGCTTCTTCTATTTGGGTGTCGATGCCTAAGGCCGCCAGTTCTTCTTGCGCACTGGCACTCGACTGTATAGCGCTTAACGGCTGGTCGCTTGAGCTGCCTGCCACTATCAGTTCAATGCCGAGTTGATGGTTGATAGCTGCGCCTTCACTGTCGGTTGTGCTCGCCACGCTCTCTACAGCAGAGGTCAGAACTCCTTTACCAGCAAAAGACAGCATGACCACCAGCAACACTAAAAGCAGAGTCATCATATCCAGATAAGTCGCAAACCAGGTTTCTTCTTCCTCTTGAGGCGCAGTGCTGTTCTCCAGAGCCAGCCAGGCTTGACCTGAACCGCTGGTTTTATTGCTGATACGGGCCCGTTTGAGCTCAGCTTCTAAGCGTTTGTTTTTATCTGCGAGCTGACTGATGAGCTGACTGTCTTCATCACTCATTGAGCATGCTCTTATCGGCCATGGCGGTTATTGCCATTGTTAATTTCATCTTGGTGTTGCTCCATAAATGAGTTTAACGTCTCACGCATCATCGCTGGGGTGCGCTTTTGACTCATCATCGATACACCTTGCAAGACCATATTCATCAGTACTAGACGGTGCTCAGTACGACGCTCGAGCTTGACTGCGACCGGCTTAAACAACAAATTAGACAGCAAAACTCCATAAAAGGTAGTCATAAGAGCTATGGCCATCTGTTGGCCAATCAGCGTCATATCGCCATCGCCTAATAAAAACATCAGGTTGACTAAGCCCACCAAGGTACCCACCATGCCAAAGGCCGGTGCATAGCTGGCCATCACTCGAAACAGCTGTGCTTCGGCATGCTCGCGGGCACGCATTCTGGACATACGCCACTGCAGTAACTCTAGAATCTCATGCTCTGGCGTCATATCAATAACCAACTGCACGCCAGTCTTTAGGAAGGGGTTCGACACCCGCTCCAAGGCGTTTTCCACTGCGCGTATATCGCTGCGCATCCACAGTCGTGAAATATCAATCAGTTCATCTAAATCTTTTTGGCTGTAGAGCTTTTCATTGCGCAATACCGTACCGATTAAGCCAAAAATGCGCACCACTTCGCGTAACGGGTAGCTGATAAAAGTAGCAGCTAAGGTACCCACCAGCACAATAAGCAGGCTAGGGATATCAAGAAACAAAGCAGGATCAACTGCCGTATAGAAAATAATCACACCCAGTAAAATAATACTGGCCGCTATACCTATTAGGGTGGAGGGATTCATATAAGCAGACCTAAAACATCACGAATAATTTTTGAAAATGGCACGTGCAGGGCACGGAGCTGATTTATGGCTGTTTTGATTAAAAACCTACAGGCATAAAAAAACCCTGTTAGCTTTCACTAACAGGGTTTAAATTATCTGGTTGCGGGAGCAGGATTTGAACCTACGACCTTCGGGTTATGAGCCCGACGAGCTACCAAACTGCTCCATCCCGCGCCGATAAGTATACGCATATTTTGCGATGTGTCAAAGTTTAATTTGAAATCAAACACTTAGCGCGAAATATGACGGTGCGGGTTGTGCGTTGCACTGGGTTTTTACGACTGAACAGTGGCGCAATGGGCAGGGTCAAGGCCAACACGGAAATGCTCAATGTCATTCCTTAATGATCGGCTTACTCAGGTTTGAGATGGAGACACTCTCTTGGGCTGATAGATGTATAAGGTGCTCTGCTGTTGTGGTTATGTGTTGTTCTATCAACTTGAGTCAGCATGCCGTCCAGCGATGTCTACTCAATCCCAAAGACTTTAAATTTGTGTTCTCTACTGTTTGGGATAGTTCTATATACTGAAAATATAACGGGTGCTTGTAATTCTATTGGAAAAAAACATATGAATTCAAACGACATTCCATCTGGCTTGGTTAACGACGGCAAAATTGACTCAGCGCAAGAGCTTTTGCAGCGCAATCAGATTTTAGAAGAAAAGATAGCCGAGCAGGCCAATCAGCTATCGGAGGTCAATAGCAAGCTTGCTCAAATCATTGTAGAGCATGAGCAAACTGAAGATGAGTTACGTAAAAGAGAAGCGATGTTTCGCATGTTGACCGAGAATGCGGTTGATGTGATCTGGAGGCTCGACGATGAATATCGCTTCACCTATATCAGTCCGTCGGATGAAAAACAGCGTGGCTATCGAGCGGATGAAGTATTAGGTCGCCGTGTATTTGAAATGTTTGATGAGGACGGTATTACCGCAATC
Source organism: Thiopseudomonas sp. (assembly GCA_035271365.1). Lineage (GTDB taxonomy): Bacteria > Pseudomonadota > Gammaproteobacteria > Pseudomonadales > Pseudomonadaceae > Denitrificimonas. Next base: position 9,490 of record DATERS010000160.1, on the reverse strand, counting down.
GTCAAAGCCAGCCAGAAAAGACATGAGGCTCAACAAATTGGCATGCCGTTAACGGACGTCACATTTGAAGCGCGGCATCGATGTAAAGATGGCTCCTGGATATGGGGGGAGGTGCACTACAATCCGGAGTTTGACGCTCAGGGTAAAGTCATTGGCTTCTACGGTATCTCCAGAGAAATGACTGAACGCAAGGAGTTGCAAGAGCAAGTACACCAACTGGCTTTTTATGATCCGCTGACTCAGTTACCCAATCGGCATTTGCTGCACGACCGTTTGAGCCAAGCGATGGCTGCCAGCAAACGTACAGAATGTTATGGCGCACTGATGTTTCTTGATTTAGATAACTTCAAGCCGATTAATGACTCTCACGGGCACATTGCCGGTGATTTATTACTGATTGAAGTAGCGCGCCGATTAAAACAATGTGTGCGTGAGATTGATACCGTTGCGCGCTTTGGAGGTGATGAGTTTATTGTCGTGCTCAGCGAGTTAAGTGCAGACAAAGCTGAGTCTCATAAGCAGACGCATACTGTGGCAGAAAGAATTCGTATTGCTCTGGCGGCCGTCTACCAGCTGACTCTCAATCATGATGACAAGCCCAGTACATGCATAGAACACTTATGTACAGCGAGTATCGGGGTCGTATTGTTTCTGGGGCAAGAGGTCGGCATTGATGACCTATTCAAGCAAGCTGATAGCTGTATGTATAGGGCAAAAGATGGTGGACGTAACGCTATAAGTTTTTACAATACTGCAGATAAAATAAATTCAGACGGTTCTGAATAGCGCCCAAAGACGGCAGCAATAGTTGAAATGTTATCTCTGGCTTGGTTTTCAGGCTTAGCCCGCAGGGTTGTATAAACGATCCAGCCTGAGTCGTTGACGGTCATCAAACAGACGACGACTACCCATGATGACGGCCAATGCAGTGCCTAGACCGGTTCCCAGAGTGATGATCAGCATAATAAGTATCTGGTATTTTACTGCCAATGCAGGTGGTGTCCCGGCTAATATTTGGCCTGTCATCATCCCCGGCAGACTGATGATGCCTGCGGCCGCCATAGCGTTGATGCTGGGCATCATACCGGCTCGCATGGCTTCTCTGCGGATGGGTTCGAGTGCTTCTGACCAGTGTTGCCCCAGCATCAACCGGCTCTCAATCACCTGACGTTGCTGCCAGGTCTGCTCGGTCAGACGATCCAAACTCAGGGCGACACCGGTCATGGTATTACCAAGCAGCATGCCCAGCAAAGGAATCGCGTACTGAGGCGTGTACCAAGGAGAAGGACCAATCAAGACCAATAGTGTAATCACGGTAATCGAAAAAGAAGACACAAACATCGACAGAGTGCCAATACTGTAAGCCCAGCCACCCGTTAGCCGTCGCTTTTGGCGTGCCATGACCTCCCGTCCGGCCAGCAGCAACATCACCAATGCCATTAGCGCCACCCACAACAAACTGCCCAACGAAAACAATAGCTCGAGCACCAAGCCGATGAGCGCCAACTGCACCAGTGTTCGCAGAGTGGCTATCAGCAAACTGCGGCTAATACCCAGTCTTGCCTGATAAGAAAACAAAGCCAGCAGCAACACCAAGACCACGGCCAAGCTCAGCTGCCACCAATGCAGTTCAATAACTTCCATTTAATACCTCCTGCACTTCGCCATTGCGAATCACCAGCTCCCGATCAGCAACCCGTTGAATCTGTGCCACATTATGCGCCACCCAGATCACAGGCCACTGATGTTGCCGAATTTGCTGTTGCAGCCAACTTTCTACCTGCAGAGTTAAGTCAGGATCAAGATTGGCTGTAGGTTCATCCAACAGCAATACCTTTAGCGGAAAAGCTAGTGCACGCAGCAACGCCAGTCGTTGTTTTTCACCGCTGGATAATCGACTTACCTGCCAGTTCATGGATTTTTGATCCAGACCCAGCGCTTTGAAATCAACAGGGTCATAGTTTTCCGGGAAGTGATCTGCCACTTTATCTGACCACCACTGACTTTCTGCAGGAACCAGACGCACCTGCAATCGCCAGAGGTGTGCAGGAATCTGCTGCTGACTGCATCCATTTAGAAATACATTTCCCTGGTGAGCCTCTAAATCAGCCAGTGCACGCAACAAGCGGCTTTTACCACTGCCGGAAGCTCCACTGATGCAACAAATTTCACCGCCTGCCAATGACAGATCAAAAGGCTTTAGTAACTCATTACCCAGTTGCTGCAAGGTCAGAAGAGGACGTTGGTCAAGTGTCATGCTCAGTGCCTAGTAAAAGAAACAGGGGGATAGCTTAGCAGTTGTTTCCCGTGCTTTATAAAATAGAGTTCTTGAAGTTGTATGGTGAGCTGAGTCATACATTTTTAGATGATGGGTTTTGAGGGTTGGTGGCATGAGGAGGCCTAAAAGAAGCTCCTAGTGTTTTAAGCTATTTTTAGCAGTAAAAACAGCGCAGATATCACCTGTGCAGTAGGGTTAGCAGCAAAACAGAGAGACGTTGCAAAACGCATGAGGAGGGGCTGCAGGAATAGCAGATACAAAAAAGCCCCAAACAAATAAATGCTTGAGGCTTTATTGATGAATCTGGTTGCGGGAGCAGGATTTGAACCTACGACCTTCGGGTTATGAGCCCGACGAGCTACCAAACTGCTCCATCCCGCGCCGATAAGTATACGCATATTTTGCGATCTGTCAAAACTTATTTACAAATCAATCGTTTAGGCGTGAATTGCGCAGCTTACGACGTTTGTTCCAGCTGCGATTAACCCACCAGCGCCAGTAGAGTGCAGTACAGCTATAACCCAGAACTGCCAAAATTAATCCCATGACAATCGAGCCTGTATATAGAGGCTGCCAGTGCGTGGTGCTGACTTCTAAAATCCAACTGATGCTGAACTTTTCAGGGAACTGGATTGTCGGAGTGTCGAGTATCCAAGCTCCGAGCTTATAGTTGGCATAGAACACCGGTGGCATGGTCAGTGGGTTGGTCAACCAGACTAGGCCTACAGAAATGGGCAGATTTGCGCGTAAAGGGATCGCCAAAAAAGCCGCAGCAAACATTTGCATCGGCATCGGGATCATCGCCCAAAATAAACCCACAGCAACAGCGCGAGCCACTGAATGACGATTCAGGTGCCATAAATTAGGATCATGGATAAGACTGCCCAAAAAACGTAACGATGGATTGTTTTTTAATTTTTCTGGGTCAGGCATATAACGTTTAAAAAATTGATGTGGCATGAATTTTCTCTGACATGCTAAAGCTCATCTATTATGCATCTTATTCGTGCGGGTTGTTGTCGCAGGGCATGACAAAAGTATTAGAAAGCACGGTATTGGCGAGAATATTTGTTTGCAAATGCTACAAGGAGGTAGCGGTATGCGTTTATCTGCGCTTGCTTTTATTGCCGGGATGTTGGTTTTACGCTGGTTGCCGTGGCTGCCAAGTACTTTTTGGCTGGTGGTTATAGCTATTATTGCACTGACGTTATTGCGCAGCCGTTTTTATCTTTTGAGTTTAGCGCTGCTTGGCTTGTGCTGGGCTTGTGTCAGTGCGCAGTGGGCGTTGGATGATCAGCTAACGCAGGAGTTGGACGGGCGCACACTGTGGATTGAAGGCACAGTGGTGGGTTTGCCGGAGTGGCCGCAGGTCAAAGGGCAGCCGCCGACGGTGCGTTTTGAACTGCATGATAATGTCTCGCGGCGCGCAGTGTTGCCCCAGCGTATGCGTTTATCGTGGCGCGCACCACCTGAGCAGGTTAAAGCAGGCGAGCGCTGGCGCTTGGCGATACGTTTAAAGCGTCCTGATGGTTCGCTTAATCCGCATGGTTTTGATTATCAAGCCTGGCTGTTTGCTAAGCGGCTGGGCGCTACTGGCTCAGTTAAAGCAGGGCAACGCTTGGCTGCAGGACAGGGATTACATCATTGGCGTGAAATGATTCGTGAGCGTCTGCAGCGCTATGCACCGCCGCAGATGCAAGGTGTGATGGCGGCCTTGGTGCTGGGTGATGGTTCAGGTTTAAGCACAGAGCAATGGCAAACGCTACAGGCCACCGGCACTGTGCATTTAATGGTAATTTCTGGACAGCATATTAGTCTGATGGCAGCCATGGCTTATGCTGTTGTTGTTTGGCTGATGCGTCTCGGCTGGTGGCCGCAACGAGTGCCTTGGCTGCCTTTTGCCTGTGTGTTATCGATGTTAGCCGCGCTGACCTACGGTGCTTTTGCTGGGTTTGCCGTACCGGTGCAGCGTGCTTGCATCATGGTGATGGTGGCACTGTTATGGCGTTGGCGCTTTCAACATCTCAGTGCTTGGATAGCATTTTTAGCGGCCTTGATACTAGTGTTAGTGCATGAACCGCTGGTGGTGTTGCAGGCTGGGTTTTGGTTGTCATTTACTGCAGTGGGTGCGTTGGTATTAGCGTTTTCAGCGCGCTTAGGTCGCTGGCGCTGGTGGCATATTATCGGGCGCACGCAGTGGATTGCTGCCATTGGTTTAGCGCCGTTTTTATTGGCTTTGAGTTTACCTGTCAGCATTATGGGGCCTGTAGCCAATATCTTTGCCGTGCCTTGGCTGAGTTTAGTGGCTTTACCGCTGACGCTATTGGGTGCAGCGTTATTGCCGTGGCCGAGTGTCGCGAGTGTTGTTTTAGAGTGGGCGGCTGGGTGCTTGGGCATCATGTTTACTGCGCTGGAATGGTTTGCCCAAGGTTGGCCCGCTTGGCAAGGCAGTGCGGTGACATTGATAGCCTTAGTCTTAGCATTATTGGGTGTGCTGTGTTTTTTATTGCCGCGGCCACTGCTGCCTTTATCTGCAGGTCTAATGTTATGGCTGCCATTGCTGTATCCGAGTCAAGAGCCGGTGGCTATCGGGCAGGCGCAGGTATGGGTGCTGGATATTGGTCAAGGGCAGGTGGTGTGGGTAAAAACAGCTGAGCACAGCTTAATGTACGATGCCGGCCCCTTTGTCAGTGGTTTTGATAGCGGAGAGCGGATTGTTGTGCCGATTTTACGTGGCTTTGCGCAAACCCATTTAGATGAATTATTGATTTCCCATGCCGATGCCGATCATGCCGGTGGGGCGCAGGCGATTCTTGATGCATTGCAAGTCGATCGAGTGGTCAGTGGTCAGCCGACTGAACATCCAGCACATTTTAATGCGCAAGCCTGTCAGCAAGAGCAGTGGCAGTGGGACGGTGTGCGGTTTTGGCGCTGGCATTGGCAGCATGCCAGGGACAGTAATCAAAAATCTTGTGTGTTACTGATTGATGCGCAAGGAGAGCGCTTGCTGTTAACCGGCGATTTAGATGCGGCAGGTGAGGCAGCGCTATTGGCGGATTGGCCTTGGCTAAAGGCGGAATGGTTAGTGGTTGGGCACCATGGCAGTCGTACCTCAAGCTCACGACGTTTTGTTCAGGCTATTGAGCCGCAATACGCTTTGATTTCGCGGGGTAAGCACAACAGTTATGGGCATCCGCACCCGCAAGTTCTGGCAACTTTGCAGCGTCAGCAGGTGGATATTTATGATACGGCGATTGATAAAGCCATCTTGGTGAATTTAGGTGCCTACCAGCCACCTTGGACAATGGCCATGCAATCGTGCTTTTGGCGACAACAATGAGCATCATAGCCTTCGGTGTAGCTGCTGGCCTGTGCTAAAGTAAGCGCAATTTATTGCTGGAGTTATCACCGTGTGGGAGCTGATCAAATCAGGTGGCTGGATTATGCTACCTATTGTTGCCTGTTCAATTATTGCAGTTGCCATTGTCGCTGAGCGTTTATGGACCTTGCGTGCCTCACGCGTCAGTCCGCCGCATTTATTGGGTCAGGTGTGGCGCTGGGTGCAAGCTGAGCAAATGGACAGCGATAAATTTAATGAATTGCGTGCGGGTTCGCCTTTAGGGCAGATCTTAGCAACAGGCTTGGCGAATTCACGCTATGGCCGCGAGATGATGAAAGAAAGTATTCAAGAAGCTGGCGTTAAGGTGGTCAATGAGCTGGAGCGCTATTTAACGCCACTGGGCACCATTGCTGCTATTACTCCATTGCTGGGTTTGCTCGGTACTGTTTTGGGTATGATTGAAATTTTTGGCGCATTTATGGGGTCAGGGATGGCTAATGCGCCACAACTGGCTGCCGGTATTGCCACCGCATTAGTCACCACGGCAGCAGGTTTGTTTGTGGCTATTCCTGCAGTGTTTTTCCACCGTTTTTTACAGCGTCGTGTGGATGAACTAGTGGTGAATATGGAGCAAGAAGCGATTAAACTGGTTGAAGCCGTGCAGGGTGATCGTGAGGTTGAGTTGAGTGGGGAAATGGCGTGAAATTCCCTCGTAAACCCCGCGAGCCGGTTGATATCAACTTAGCACCACTGATTGATGTGGTGTTTATTTTGCTGCTGTTTTTTGTGGTGACTACAACCTTTACCCGCGAGACTCAGCTTAAAGTTGATTTGCCAGAAGCGGTCAGTGGTCAGCCAGTGGAAACTGAAATCAAAACGCCGCTGGAAATATTAATCGGTGTTGATGGCTCCTTTGCCTTAAATGGTAAAGCCTTAGCGAATAATGATCTGGCCAGCTTAATGGAAGCATTGCGCGTTGAGTCCGCTGGTGATCAAAGTTTGCCGGTTGTGCTCAGCGCTGACGGTCAAACGCCACATCAGGCCGTGGTCACTGCAATGGATGCAGCATCTAAGTTGGGTTTTGCTCATTTGCGCATTACCACCGTTGAGGCGCAGGAAAAATAGTGAAGCTCGGTGAGCGTTTGCAGCAGGCTTGGTATCAAGGGCATCCGGCCTTGTCTTTACTTTGGCCGTTGGAACAACTGTATTGCGCTATTGTAAAGCGTAAGCGCGCACGTTTTCTCAGCGGCGAAAGCACCACCTACCGTGCGCCAGTGCCAGTCATTGTGGTGGGTAATATCACCGTGGGTGGCACCGGCAAAACCCCGTTGATTCTATGGTTGATTGAGCATTGCCGTATGCAGGGTTTGCGTGTGGGTGTGGTCAGTCGCGGTTACGGTGCGCGTCCGGCGAGCTTGCCTTGGACGGTCAATGCCACCGATTCAGCCGAGCAGGCCGGTGATGAGCCACTATTAATAGTACAGCGCAGTGGCGTGCCTTTAGTGATTGCTCCTGAACGTGCGCAAGCAGTGCAGCAACTCTTAGCTGAAAACAGCATTGATATCATTTTGTCGGATGATGGTCTGCAGCATTACGGCTTAGCGCGTGATATTGAATTAGTCCTGATTGATGCGGCGCGCGGTTTAGGTAATCAACGTTGTTTACCCATGGGGCCATTGCGTGAGCCGGTTGAGCGTCTGCAGAGTGTTGATGCGGTACTCTTTAACGGTGCAGAGCAGGACAGTGAAAACGGTTTTGCTATGCAGTTGCAGCCCACTGAGTTAGTGCATATACGCAGCGGCCGTCGCGAGTCGTTAAATTACTTTTCTGCACAACAGTCTATGCATGCAGTGGCAGGTATTGGTAACCCGCAGCGTTTCTTCAAGACGCTGGAAGGGTTAAACTGGCAGCCCATTGCGCATGCCTTTGCTGATCATGCGGAATTTACCCCGCAAGACTTACAATTTGCTGATGATTTGCCCGTGGTGATGACTGAAAAAGACGCGGTGAAGTGCCGTGCATTTGCCGCAGATAATTGCTGGTATTTACAGGTTGCAGCTCAGCCTTCACCTGCTTTTGTAAGCTGGTTTACGCACAGACTGCAGTCTTTATTAACTGATTCGTTGTGAGGATGTGCTGATGGACCCGAAACTCTTAGATATTCTAGCCTGCCCCTTATGCAAAAGTGCGTTGCAACTGAGCGAAGATAAAACTGAATTGTGGTGTAAGGCTGATGGTTTGGCTTTTCCAATCCGCGAAGATATTCCGGTGATGCTGGAAACTGAGGCGCGTACTTTAACCAATGACGAGCGTTTGGACTAAACCATGACTCAGGCTTTTACCGTGGTGATTCCTGCGCGTTTCGCTTCAACGCGTTTTCCTGGCAAGCCGCTGCAAGATATTGCAGGTATGCCAATGATTCAGCGAGTGTGGTTGCAAGCACTGAAAAGTGCCGCGCAGAAGGTGGTGATTGCCACTGATGATCAGCGTATTTTTGATCTGTGCCAAGGTTTTGGTGCGCAGACAGTGATGACTCGTGATGATCATGAGTCAGGAACAGATCGCTTAGCTGAAGTGGTTGAGCAGTTAGGTTTACCCAGCGATGCCATTGTCGTCAATGTGCAGGGTGATGAGCCGCTGATTCCACCGGCAGTGATTGACCAAGTCGCAGAAAATTTAGCCTATTACACTCAGGCCGCGATGGCGACTTTAGCCGAACCCATCACTGATATTGCCAGCGTGTTCAACACCAATGTGGTTAAGGTCAGTACTGATGTGCAGGGCTATGCGTTGACCTTTAGCCGCGCGCCGTTGCCTTGGCCGCGTGATGCTTTTGCTCAGAGCCAAGAGGTGATGCCTGAGGGTGTGGATTTCCGCCGTCATATTGGTATTTATGCGTATCGCGCTGGGTTTTTAGCAGATTTTGTGGCTTGGGGACCGTGCGCGTTAGAACTGACCGAATCCCTTGAGCAATTACGTGCGCTATGGAACGGTGCGCGTATACATGTGGCGGATGCGCTTGAAGCTCCGCCCGCAGGCGTGGATACGCTGGAAGATTTACAGCGTGTGCGTCGTTTTTTTGAGGAGTAAATATGAAAGTTCTGTTTGTCTGTCTGGGTAATATTTGTCGTTCACCCACTGCTGAAGGCGTGTTTCGTAAATATTTAGCGGATTCAGCACTGGCGGATAAAGTGACTGTTGATTCAGCCGGTACGGCAGATTGGCATACGGGTAAAGGACCTGATCCACGCACCTGCGAGGCAGCACTCAAGCGCGGTTATGATTTATCCAAGCTGCAAGCGCGCCAAGCCACTGCGGATGACTTTCATAATTTTGATCTGATCTTAGCGATGGATAAAAGCAATCTGGCCAATTTAGAAGCACTGCGTCCGGCCAATAGCCGTGCGGAATTGGATTTATTGCTGCAGCGTTATGATTTACCGCGCAGTGAAGTGCCTGATCCCTATTATGGCGGCGAGCAAGGCTTTGAAGATGTTTTGGATTTACTCGAAAACGCCAGCCAAGCGTTGTTAGCTGAGTTGCAGGAACGCGTGTGAGCCTAGCCATCGAAAAGGATGTTTCGCTTAAAACCTACAACACCTTAGCGGTGGATGTGGCTGCACGATTTTTTGTCGCGGTGCAGTCGCTTGAGCAGTTACAAGCCGCTTTAGTGTGGGCGCAGCAGCGCAATGTTGAGGTGTTGTTACTGGGGGGTGGTAGCAATCTAGTGCTCACCGCAGACTTGGATATGCTGGTGATTCATCTGCAATTGCACGGTATTCAAGTGCTCAGTGACGATGCTGAGTGTGCGCGCATTGAAGTGCAGGCCGGTGAAAACTGGCATGCCTTTGTGCAGTGGAGCCTAGCGCAAG
>DATERS010000159.1:0-84649 GCA_035271365.1 Thiopseudomonas sp. | reverse complement strand
AAGCGATGACAGCCTTGCTTATGAACAGGCACAAGAAGCGGGTTTGCAGGCCGATGACCCGCTAACTGCAATTAAAGCGCTGCGCTTAGACCAGTTGGCGGTGTGTCGACTGATGACTGAGGAAGAAATGCAGACGATGCGTGATGAGTTGAAGACTAACGTTACTATATAGTAGTGAGCCTGAGTAGTTGTTTTAGTATCGGATTAAACGAACAGGCATAAAAAAGCCCCTAAGTCCGAAGACTTAAGGGCTAAAGAATTGGTGCCTCGGGGGAGAATCGAACTCCCACGTTGTTACCAACGGTGGATTTTGAATCCACTGCGTCTACCAATTCCGCCACCGAGGCATGGCGCGAGATTATAGAGAGGCTTTGCACATTGGTCAAATGATTTCGCATAGTCAGATGCAATTATTTCCGTTAAGCTTTGCTCCCCCCTATTAATGAACACGATTATGCGCGTTTCACACTTCCAATTTGACTTACCTGATGAGCTGATTGCTCGTTATCCGCTGGCTGAGCGTCGTTCGAGCCGCTTGTTGGTGCTGGATGGCCCAAGTGGTGCCATGGCTCATCAACACTTTACTGATTTACTCGATTATCTGCGCCCTGGCGATTTAATGGTGTTTAACAATACCCGAGTGATCCCCGCACGCTTATTTGCTAAGAAAGCAACGGGTGGCAAACTTGAGGTGTTGGTTGAGCGAGTGCTGGATACCGATCGCGTGCTGGCACATGTGCGTTCAAGTAAAGCGCCTAAGGTTGGTAGCACCATTGAGCTGGATGATGGGGCGCAAGCGACATTGTTGGCGCGTCATGACAGTTTATTTGAATGGCAGTTCTCTGAGCCGGTTTTACCCTTGCTCGAGCGCATCGGCCATATGCCGTTGCCACCATATATGGAGCGCGCGGATGAGTTAGATGACCGCGAGCGCTATCAGACTGTGTATGCCGAGCATGCCGGTGCCGTTGCCGCGCCGACCGCTGGCTTGCATTTTGATGATCAGATGCTGGCTAATATCCAAGAGCTTGGTGTAGATACGGCTTTTGTTACCTTGCACGTGGGCGCTGGCACCTTTCAGCCGGTGCGTGTGGATAAGCTTGAAGATCACGTCATGCATCATGAGTGGTTGCAGGTATCACAAGAGGTGGTCGACGCAGTCGCGGCCTGTAAGGCGCGCGGTGGTCGGGTGATTGCTGTGGGTACCACCAGTGTGCGCTCATTAGAAAGTGCCGCTCAAGCGACCGGTGAGATTCAAGCTTTTGCCGGCGAAACTGATATCTTTTTATACCCAGGGCGACCCTTTCATGTAGTGGATGCCTTGGTCACCAATTTTCACTTGTCGGAATCGACTCTTTTAATGTTGGTTGCAGCCTTTGCTGGTTATCCAGAAATTATGGATGCTTACCGCAGTGCCGTGGAGCACAAGTACCGATTCTTCAGTTATGGCGATGCCATGTTTATTACGCGCAATCCACAACCGCGCAGTCCTAAGGAGTGATGCATGTCTTTTATGCAGTTTGATTTATTAGCGACCGATGGTCGTGCGCGCCGTGGACGTTTAACTTTTCCGCGCGGAGTGGTCGAGACCCCAGCATTTATGCCAGTGGGTACTTACGGCACAGTTAAAGGCATGTTGCCGCGCGATATTGAAGCGATTGGCGCGCAGATGATTTTGGGTAATACCTTTCACTTGTGGCTGCGCCCCGGTACTAAAGTGGTGCAAGAGCACGGTGATCTGCATAATTTTATGCAGTGGAAAGGTCCGATCCTGACGGATTCGGGTGGATTCCAAGTGTTTAGCTTAGGCGCGATGCGCAAAATTAAGGAGGAGGGTGTGTATTTCTCTTCGCCTGTTGATGGCGCCAAAGTCTTTATGGGCCCTGAAGAATCCATGCAGGTGCAGCGCGAGTTGGGCTCAGACGTGGTGATGATTTTTGATGAGTGCACGCCGTATCCTGCTGATGTGGAAACAGCTGAGAAATCTATGGAGTTGTCGCTACGTTGGGCCAAACGTTCGAAAATTGCTCACGGCGATAATCCATCAGCTCTATTTGGTATTGTTCAAGGCGGTATGCACGAAGACTTACGTCTACGTTCTTTAGAAGGGCTGTGTGAAATCGGCTTTGATGGTTTGGCTATTGGCGGTTTGTCGGTGGGTGAGCCTAAAGAAGATATGATTCGTATCTTAGACTTTTTACCCCAGCATATGCCTGAGGATAAACCGCGCTACTTAATGGGTGTGGGTAAGCCTGAAGATTTAGTTGAAGGTGTGCGCCGCGGTATTGATATGTTTGACTGCGTCATGCCAACCCGAAATGCGCGCAATGGTCATTTGTTTACTGATACGGGCGTGATTAAGATCCGTAATGCCACGCATCGTTATGATGATTCACCGCTCGATGCGAGCTGTGATTGCTATACTTGTCAGAACTTTTCTCGCGCCTATTTGCATCATTTGGATAAGTGTCGTGAAATGTTAGGCGGTACGCTCAATACAATACATAATTTGCGGCATTACCAACGCCTAATGGCGGGTTTACGAGAGGCTATCCAACAAGGTACATTGAGCGACTTTGTTGATGGGTTTTACGCGCGACGTGGCTTACCTACGCCGCCGCTGAATAATTAACGGGCACTAATGTCTTTTTTTGAATAGGAGTTGTTTATGAGTTTCTTTATTTCCGCAGCTTATGCTGATACGGCTGCTGGCGCACCTCCAGGTGGCGAATATATGCAATTTATTTTGCTAGCTGGTTTTTTAGTCATTTTCTATATGATGATCTGGCGTCCACAAGCTAAGCGTGCCAAAGAGCACCGTAACTTGGTCGGTGGTTTGCAAAAAGGTGATGAAGTGGTGACCAGTGGTGGTATTGCTGGAAAAGTAACTAAAGTCACAGATGACTTTTTAGTGATTGAAGCCTCAGATACAGTTGAGCTGAAAATTCAAAAAAGCGCAGTGATCGCAGCATTGCCAAAAGGCACTTTAAAAGCTATTTAAGTGTCTCTTGTAGCGGGCGGTTGTATCTGAAGATTGTGTACGCACAGTCTGTCAGGTGCGCTGCCCGATTTGCGTTATATTCGATTAGTTTTAGCTGAGTCTATTTCAGCTATATAAGCGGGCGGTGTCATGCTCAACAAGTATCCTTTATGGAAGTATCTGCTGATCGTAGCGATTCTCTCCATCAGTTTTATTTACTCTGCACCTAACCTCTATCCGGATGATCCGGCGATTCAGGTGACCGGTGCTAGCAGTGCATTACAGATTGAACAAGCTGATCTGGATCGCGCCACAGCAGCGTTAAAAGCAGCCGGCATTGGTGTTAAAAGTGCAGCTTTAGAAACGCGTGGTGGGCTGGTGCGCTTATTAAAGCGTGATGATCAGTTACCTGCCAAAGATGTTGTGCGTAAAGCTTTAGGTGACGAATATGTTGTCGCTTTAAATCTCGCCGCTACTACACCAGCATGGTTACGCAGCTTGGGTGCAAGCCCGATGAAGCTCGGTCTTGACTTATCTGGTGGTGTGCACTTCTTGCTTGAAGTGGATATGGAAAAAGCGATCACAGCACGAATTAAAGTGCATGAAAGCGAAGTGAAAACTATTTTACGCAAAGAGCGTGTGCGTTATCGCAGCTTGCCGAGTATTGAAAACGGTATTCAGTTGGGCTTTGACGATACAGCGACGTTAAATAAAGCACGAGCTTTGATTCGTAAAGACTTTGCTGATTTTGATATGACTGTTGCCGAGCGCAATGATAAGCCAGTACTGCGCTTAGTCTTATTACCCAGTAAAATCACTGAAATTCGTGAGTACTCAATCAAACAAAACTTAACCACGGTCCGTAACCGTGTGAATGAGTTGGGTGTGGCGGAGCCGTTAGTGCAGCGCCAAGGTGCTAACCGCATTGTGGTTGAATTGCCGGGTGTTCAAGACACTGCTGAAGCTAAGCGTATCTTGGGTAAAACAGCTAACCTTGAGTTCCGTTTAGCAGCTCCTGCCGATGCGCCACGTGCTGCTACTGAAATGTACGAGTTCCGTGAAGAAGGTCGTGCGCCGGTTGCATTGGAACGCAGTCTGATTATCACCGGTGATCAAGTCACTGATGCGCAGGCCAGCTACGATGAAAACGGTCGTCCACAAGTGAATATCCGTTTGGATGGTCACGGTGGTGAGCTGATGAATCGTGCTACGCGCAATGATATTGGCCGCAGTATGGCGGTGATCTTTATTGAGCAGCGTCCAACCACGCGCTATGTGAAGCAAATGGTGGATGGCGTTGAAAAAGAAGTGCCGGTACAAACTTTTAAAGAAGAAAAACGTGTGATCAGCTTGGCGACGATTCAGTCGGCGCTTGGCAGTCAGTTCCGTATTACCGGTCTGGATGGTCAAGGCGAGTCGTCCGAGCTAGCGCTGTTATTGCGTGCTGGTGGTTTGGCTGCTCCGATGTACTTTGCTGAAGAGCGTACTATTGGTCCAAGTCTCGGTGCTGAGAATATTCAGCTCGGTGTGCAGGCTGCACTCTGGGGCTTCTTATTCGTCGCGATCTTTATTGTCTTGATCTATAAGGCTTTTGGTGTGCTGGCGACGGTGGCGTTAAGCCTGAATATGATCAACTTATTAGCGATGATGTCTCTGTTGGGTGCAACATTAACCTTGCCCGGTATCGCTGGCATTGTATTAACCATGGGTATGGCGGTTGATGCGAACGTGCTGATTTTCTCGCGGATTCGTGAAGAAATTGCTAATGGCATGTCGGTACAGCGCGCGATTCATGAAGGTTTTGATAAGGCTTACTCAGCCATTATTGACGGTAACTTAACAACGCTTTTGGTCGGTGCAATCCTATTTGCAATGGGAACCGGTCCAATTAAAGGCTTTGCGGTGACCTTGTCGCTGGGAATTATTACCTCAATGTTCACTGCAATTATGGTGACACGTGCCATGGTTAACCTGATGTATGGTGGCCGTGACCTCAAGAAGCTGTGGATTTAAGGATATGGCGAACATGAAACGTGTAATTAATTTTATGGGTGTGCGCTATATAGCCTTCGCCTTTAGTTTGATCATGATCGTTGCCTCGCTGGGCAGTCTCGCTGTTAAGGGCTTGAACTTTGGTTTGGACTTTACCGGCGGTACGCTGATTGAGCTCAATTATGAGGAGGCAGCGGACTTAAATAAAATCCGTAGCCAGATGCAAGAGGGTGGTTATCCTGACGCAGTGGTGCAGAGTTTTGGCGCAGTCAATGACGTGCTGGTGCGTATGCCTGGCGATGATCCTGAGTTGGGTAATCAGGTTGCAGATGTATTGCGTCAAGACGCAGGCAGTAAAGTGACTGTTAAGCGTGTTGAGTTCGTCGGCCCTGCTGTGGGTGAAGAGCTGCGCGACCAAGGTGGTCTAGGTATGTTGCTGGCGCTAGCTGGCATCATGGTTTACTTAGGTTTTCGCTTTCAGTGGAAGTTTGGTGTGGGCGCTATTGTGGGCTTGTTCCATGATGTGATTATCACCTTGGGTGTGTTCTCATACTTCCAGTTCACTTTTGACTTAACTGTATTGGCTGCGATCTTGGCGATTATTGGTTACTCGCTCAACGATACCATTGTGGTATTTGACCGTATTCGTGAGAACTTCCGTTTCTTGCGCAATACTCCGTTGATTGAAAATATCAATATCTCCACCACGCAAACGTTGTTGCGTACTTTAGCAACATCGATCTCTACGCTATTAGCTGTAGGTTCATTGTTAGTGTTTGGTGGTGATAACCTCTGGGGCTTTGCCTTTGCGCTATTTATTGGTATCACTTTCGGTACCTTCTCATCAGTGTATATCGCCAGTATCTTCTTGATTTGGCTGAAGCTGACGGTAGAAGATTTAATACCGCCGGTGAGTACCGAGGAAGTTGACGAGACGCCTTAACTTGCTGATATAGAAGGCAATGCGTTGTATAAAGTTGTGACAAAAAGCCGCATAAGTTTGAACTTATGCGGCTTTTTTGCTTCCAATGCATTGAGAGTAATGGTTACTTGAGAGAAATATAATGAATAAGTCGATGTTGATTGGTGGTGTGTTGGGTGCGGTTGCTGTAACTGCCGGTGGTGCTTATGCAACTTATAATATGATAAGTGGCCCCAGCTATGCTGAAGTGATAGCTGTTAAGCAGGTTAAAGAAACTGTGAAAACCCCACGCGAAGAATGCCGTGATGTGACAGTCACAAAGCGTAAACCAATCAAGGACGATAACCGTATTGTCGGTAGTGCCGTCGGTGCAGTAGTGGGTGGCTTACTGGGCAATCAAGTGGGTGGTGGTAATGGTAAAAAAATTGCAACCGTTGCCGGTGCTGTGGGTGGTGGTTATGCGGGTAATAAAACCCAAGAGCATCTACAGCAAAATAACACTTATACAACCACTGAGCGTCGTTGCAATACGGAATATGATATTAGTGAGAAGATTTCGGGCTACGACGTGAGTTATGAGCTTGAGGGTAAAGTGCGCACTGTGCGTATGGATGAAGATCCAGGCCGTCGCTTAGAGCTTGATGAGCAGGGACGCGTCATACTGACTAAAGCTGCATATTAATAGAGTTGTGAGCTGAGTTTTTAAGCAATAAAAAAGCGCCTTTTAAGGCGCTTTTTTGTGCTTCAAGCTTGGCTTTAATTATTTAAAGCTGCGCGGTATAAAGGGTTGAATCGTTGTCAGTATCGCTTTAAAACATTTTGCACCACCGGCAACAATATGACCGTTGTTTAAAAAGTCATGGCCACCATTAAAGTCGCTGATCAAACCGCCCGCTTCTTGAATTAACAGTGAGCCCGCAGCCATATCTGATTCAGATAAACCGTAGAGCCAGAGTGCGTCATAGCGGCCCATTGCAACATAAGCTAAGTCTAGGTTTGCAACACCCTCGCTACGAATGCCCGCAGACTGTAGGGCGAGGTCTCTAAACATAGACATATAATTGTCCACATGCTCAGGCTGACCTTCATGGAATGGAAAGCCTGTCGCTAATAGTGCGTTATCCAGTGTTTTGCGTTTGCTAACACGCATCCGGCGACCGTTAAATGCTGCACCACGACCGCGGCTTGCAGTAAATTCTTCCTGTCGAACAGGATCAATAATAACTGCGTGCTCAATACGTCCACGGTGTTTACAGGCAATGCTGAGTGCAAAGTGGGGTACGCCACGAGTAAAGTTGGTCGTGCCGTTAAGCGGATCAATAATCCACTCGTAATCAGCACCTTCACCGCTGCCAGCAATGCGCGGGCTGATTTGAGCATTGATGCCGTGATCAGGGTGTGCTTTAAGGATTGCAGTAATAATTGCGTGTTCAGCAGAGCGACCAATCTCGGTGACGAAATCGTTTGCGTCTTTCTCGTTAGCTGAGATTGTGTCTAAGCGTTCAATCGAACGTACAATTAATTCGCCCGCGCTACGAGCAGCGCGCAGCGCGATATTCAGCATTGGCTGCATGAAAAGTCACCGGAGGTTGTTAAAGAAGATTAAATATTCTAACAGAAGCAAAGATGGATGTGTGTGCTTGCGCTGTTCTTTTTCATGGCGGGAATGCAGAGGCTTCGGTAAGCTTATAGTCTTTACTTTAATAACTTGTCTTGAATAGATCGTTGGAGATCCCTGTGCTGGAAAAAATTCGCGTGGTTTTAGTCAACACCAGTCACCCAGGTAATATTGGTGGTGCTGCCCGAGCGATGAAAAACATGGGGCTCAAGTCCTTAGTCTTAGTCGATCCAGTGAAGTACCCACACCCTGATGCCAACTCCCGATCTGCGGGGGCTGATGATGTTTTAGAGGGCGCGCGTGTTGTGGCGACCTTAGAAGAGGCGTTAGAAGGATGTAGTGTGGTGCTCGGCACCAGTGCCCGTGATCGACGTATCCCTTGGCCGTTAGTTGATCCGCGTGAGGCGGCAGATCTTTGTTTGCATACATGGCAGGCGGATCACGAGGCAGAGATTGCATTGGTTTTTGGTCGTGAGTATGCGGGCTTGACCAACGCAGAATTGCAGCGCTGTCAATATCATATCCATATCCCATCTGATCCAGAGTTCAGTTCTTTAAACCTTGCCACAGCAGTGCAGGTTTTGAGCTATGAAGTGCGTATGGCGTGGCTTAAAGAAACGCAGCAGCCCACGCATATGCCTGAAGTTGAAGCGACGGGTATGTTAGGTTCTGCGCCGGCCACTCATGACTCATTGGAGTTGTTTTATGATCATTTGCAGCAGACACTGGTTGAAATTGATTTTCTTGATCCAATGAAGCCTCGACATTTAATGGCGCGTTTGCGTCGTATTTATGGTCGTAGTCAACTAAAGAAATCTGAAGTTAATATTTTACGTGGCATTTTGACTGAGACGCAAAAAGCTGCACGTGGTGAAATTATCCAGCGCCGAGGTGAGCATGTTTAAAGGTATTCGTGAAGATATTCAAAGTGTATTTCGGCGTGACCCTGCGGCACGTAATGCTTTTGAGGTATTAACCTGCTATCCAGGCTTACATGCGGTCTGGCTGCATCGTTTAGCGCATGGTTTGTGGGTGCGTAATTGGAAATGGCTGGCGCGTATGGTGTCTAACCTAGGGCGCTGGCTGACCGGTGTTGAAATTCACCCAGGCGCGCAGATTGGTCGCCGCTTTTTTATTGACCATGGTATGGGTATTGTCATTGGTGAGACGGCTGAGGTCGGCGACGATGTCACGCTTTATCAGGGTGTAACCTTAGGTGGCACCAGTTGGAATAAAGGCAAGCGTCACCCAACACTAGAAGACGGTGTTGTGGTGGGGGCGGGCGCTAAAGTACTGGGTCCCTTTATTGTAGGGGCAGGTGCAAAAATTGGCTCCAATGCTGTAGTGACTAAAGCTGTGCCAGCGGGTGCAACTGCCGTGGGTATTCCTGGGCGTATTATTGTGAAAACTGACGAAGAGCAAGAAGCTAAGCGTCAGGCGCTGGCGGAGCGTTTTGGTTTTGATGCGTATGGCATGAGCGCTGATATGCCTGACCCTGTTGCACGTTCGATCGGTCAGATTCTTGATCACCTGGAAGCGGTTGAAGAGCGCCTGGAGGATATGTGTGAGGCGATGCATAAGATGGGTAGTGACTATAAGGGTAAGAAACTGCCGCAACTCCCGGATAGTGCGTTTCCATGCTCAGAGCGTTTTAAGCCTGCTGTAGATGACTATGACGATGAAGACAAGCCTGATCCGACGCAACAAAAATAATGCTCAGGCGCGTGTCGTGGCATAATGCCGCAGCGCTGCTAGAATATGTCAGCGTTAAAGCCTGACTAATTTGATCGGGAATAATACTTGACCTGTTTGCTAGGTTATTGCATAATTAGTACTCATATTTACTTACAGCAGTATGTTTTATGCGACTGACGACTAAAGGCCGCTATGCCGTTACAGCAATGCTGGACTTGGCATTAAATGCGCAAGAGGGGCCTGTGCCTCTTGCAGATATTTCTGAGCGACAAGGTATATCTTTATCTTACCTTGAGCAGTTATTTGCTAAGTTGCGCCGTGGCGCTTTAGTTAACAGTGTTCGTGGGCCTGGTGGTGGTTATCTGCTGGCGCATGAACCTGCAAGTATTCAGATTGTACAAGTGATTGATGCGGTCGATGAGTCCGTTGATGCGACCCGCTGCCATGGTGTTGGCGATTGCCAGGGCGGTGATGAGTGCTTAACCCATCGATTGTGGTGTGATTTGAGTAAACAAATCCATGATTTTTTAAGTGGTATCAGTTTGGCGGATTTAGTTGCGCGCCAAGATATTCAGAAAGTTGCATTGCGTCAAAATGAGCGCGCAGCAAATAAAATTCAGGCGTCCACCCTAGAGTGAATTAGACGCAGACCGTGAGGAGAGTTACTACAATGAAACTGCCGATTTATTTAGACTATTCAGCAACCACACCTGTTGACCCAAGGGTGGCTAAGAAAATGTGTGATTGCCTCACATTGGACGGTAACTTTGGTAATGCTGCGTCACGCTCCCACGTTTATGGTTGGCGTGCAGAAGAAGCAATTGAGCATGCACGTCGTCAAGTTGCAGACTTAATCAATGCTGATCCACGTGAAATCGTTTGGACGTCCGGTGCGACCGAGTCAAATAACTTAGCCATTAAAGGTATTGCGCATTTCTATGTCAGCAAAGGTAAACATATTGTTACCTCTAAGCTTGAGCATAAAGCAGTCCTAGATGCGACGCGTCAGCTTGAGCGTGAAGGTTATGAAGTGACCTACCTTGAGCCGTGTGAAGACGGTTTGATTACAGCTGATATGGTGGCTGGCGCACTGCGTGAAGATACAATCTTAGTATCGATCATGCATGTGAATAACGAAATCGGTACGATTAACGATATCGCAGCGATTGGCGAATTAACACGCTCTAAAGGCATCTTATTCCACGTAGATGCGGCGCAAACAGCCGGTAAGGTTGAAGTTGACCTTGAGAAGATGAAAGTTGACTTAATGTCCTTCTCTGCTCACAAAGCCTACGGTCCTAAAGGTATGGGCGCATTGTATGTGCGTCGTAAGCCACGTGTGCGTCTAGAAGCGCAAATGCACGGTGGTGGACATGAGCGCGGTATGCGTTCAGGTACCTTAGCCACTCACCAGATCGTTGGTATGGGTGAAGCCTTTGAATTGGCTCGCTTAGAAATGGCTGAAGAAAACAAGCGTATTGCTGCGTTAAGCAAACGTTTTTACGACAAAGTGCGTGATATGGAAGAGTTGTATCTGAACGGTAGCGCAACCCAGCGTATCCCACATAACCTTAACCTCAGCTTTAACTATGTTGAAGGTGAGTCGCTGATTATGGCGCTTAAGGATATGGCGGTGTCTTCAGGTTCAGCCTGTACCTCTGCTTCGCTTGAGCCATCTTATGTACTGCGCGCTCTAGGCCGCAGTGATGAGTTAGCACACAGCTCGATTCGTTTTACTTTCGGTCGCTTTACCACTGAAGAAGAAGTGGATCATGCTGCTGGACAAATTCGTGAAGCCGTTGCACGTCTGCGTGACTTATCACCGCTCTGGGATATGCATAACGACGGCGTTGATCTCTCTAAAGTTGTGTGGCAAGAACATTAATTCTTGTCCATTGAAGAAGGAATACCATCATGGCATATAGTGATAAGGTCTTAGACCACTACGAGAACCCTCGCAACGTTGGCAAAATGGACGCCGATGCTTCTGATGTTGGTACCGGCATGGTCGGTGCACCAGCCTGTGGCGATGTAATGCGCCTGCAGATCCAAGTCAGTGATGACGGTGTGATTCAGGACGCGAAGTTTAAAACGTACGGCTGTGGCTCTGCCATTGCATCAAGCTCTTTAGCGACAGAATGGATGAAAGGCAAGACCATTGATGAAGCTGAGCAGATTAAAAATACTACCATTGCTGAAGAGTTGGCGTTGCCACCAGTGAAGATTCACTGTTCAGTATTGGCGGAAGATGCGATCAAAGCTGCAGTGCGTGATTACAAGCAAAAGAAAGGCTTAATCAAAGAGGCTTGATATGGCAATCACATTGACAGAAGCCGCAGCAAATCATATGCGGCGCTCACTTGAAAACCGTGGCAGCGGCGAAGGCATCCGCCTAGGCGTACGCACCACGGGCTGTTCAGGAATGGCGTATGTGCTTGAGTTTGTTGATGAGCTGCAGGCTGATGATGAAGTATTTGAAAGCTTTGGCATGAAGGTTATTATTGACCCGAAAAGCCTCGCTTACATTGATGGTACTGAACTGGACTTTGTCCGCGAAGGTATCAATGAGGGGTTTAAGTTCAAGAACCCTAATGTACGCGGCGAATGTGGCTGTGGTGAGAGTTTTAATGTCTAATCCAGCCGCAGCAGAGCAGGTCGACTACTTTGCAATGTTTGGTTTGCAGCCCAGTTTTGAGCTTGATACTCAAGCGCTGGCTGCAACCTATCGTAAGTTGGCGATGGATATGCATCCTGATCGTTTTAGTAACGCGTCAGCCGCAGAGCAGCGTCAAGCTGTTGAGCGGGCGGCCCAGCTTAATGATGCGTTTCAAACTTTAAAGTTGCCGACCCAGCGTGCGCTCTATTTGTTGCGTCAACAAGCTGACTTGCCAGACGAAACCACCATTGAAGATGGTGAGTTTTTATTTCAGCAGATGGAATGGCGAGAGCAGCTGGAAACACTGCAAGAGCAGGCTGACATTGATGCATTAGCTCCTTTTGTGCGTGAGCTTAAACAAGCACGCAGTGAGATTGATCATGCCTTTGCGGGCTGTCTTAATGATCCGCAGCAGCGTGAACACGCAGAGCGTTTAGCGCGTCGCATGCAGTTTCTAGACAAGATGTTTTATGAAGTGCGTCAGTTAGAAGAGCGCTTAGACGATTAACCCAAAGCCTGCTCAAGCAGGCTGTCAGATTAAAGATCCGTATGGCCTTACTACAGATTGCCGAACCTGGACAAAGTCCCCAGCCTCACCAGCAGCGCCTAGCCGTCGGGATTGATCTAGGGACTACAAACTCATTAGTTGCGACCGTACGCAGTGGTATTGCAGAGGCAATACCTGATGCGCAAGGCCGCGTCTCCCTCGCGTCAGCAGTGCGTTATCATGCTGATCACAGTGAGGTGGGTCGCAGTGCTCGTGAAGCTGCAGCCAGTGATCCTTATAATTGTATTTTGTCAGTTAAGCGCCTGATGGGGCGTGGCTTAGCGGATGTGCAACAGCTCGGTGAGCAGTTGCCGTATCGCTTTAAAGCCGGTAAATCACATATGCCCTTTATTGAAACCGTACAGGGACCGAAAAGCCCTGTTGAAGTTTCAGCGCGTATTTTGCAAGAGCTGCGTGAGCGTGGTGAAGCTGCGCTCGGTGGTGAATTAGTCGGCGTGGTGATTACTGTGCCGGCGTATTTTGATGATGCACAGCGCCAAGCCACTAAAGATGCTGCGCGTCTGGCTGGCCTTAACGTTTTACGTTTGCTCAATGAACCGACTGCAGCTGCTGTTGCCTATGGCTTAGACCAGCAAGCTGAAGGTGTT
Organism: Thiopseudomonas sp.; assembly: GCA_035271365.1. Lineage (GTDB taxonomy): Bacteria > Pseudomonadota > Gammaproteobacteria > Pseudomonadales > Pseudomonadaceae > Denitrificimonas. The sequence goes on along the minus strand of DATERS010000159.1, from coordinate 71,631 downwards.
GTGGTGATCTATGATTTGGGCGGTGGCACTTTTGATGTGTCAATTTTGCGTCTCAGTCGTGGTGTATTTGAAGTATTAGCCACCGGTGGCGACAGTGCACTGGGCGGCGATGACTTTGATCATGCGTTGGCCAAGTGGGTGATTGAGCAGGCAGGTTTATCCAGTGACTTATCACCGAGCCAGCAGCGAGACCTTCTACAATTGGCCTGTGCGGCAAAAGAATCGTTAACCACAGAAGACTCGGTTGTTATTGAGTATGCTGACTGGAAGGGTCATTTAAGCCGTGACACCTTTGATCAGCTGATTGAGCCATTAGTAGCGCGCAGTTTGAGATCCTGTCGCCGTGCGTTGCGAGATTCCGAAGTTGATTTAGATGATATCGACTCTGTGGTGATGGTTGGCGGGTCAACTCGCGTGCCGTTAGTGCGTACCCGTGTCGGTGAGTTATTTAATTGCACGCCCATGACTGATATTGACCCCGACCAAGTGGTTGCCATCGGTGCTGCGATTCAGGCCGATACCTTGGTGGGCAATAAGCGTGCGGGCGATGAATTGCTTTTGCTCGATGTCACGCCTTTATCTCTAGGTCTGGAAACGATGGGTGATTTAGTTGAAAAGATCATCCCGCGAAACACTACGATTCCAGTCACTCGTGCGCAAGAATTTACCACCGGACGTGACGGGCAAACAGCCATGGCCGTGCATGTTTTACAAGGTGAGCGCGAGTTGGTCAGTGATTGCCGCTCATTAGCCCGCTTTGAGTTACGTGGTATTCCTCCGATGGTGGCGGGTGCTGCAAAAATTCGTGTGACTTTCCAAGTGGATGCTGATGGTTTGCTGGGTGTGACTGCGCGCGAGTTGGGCAGTGGTGTTGAAGCCAGTATTCAAGTCAAACCTTCATACGGCCTCACTGATGAAGAGATTGGTGGCATGCTCAAAGCGTCTTTCGAGAATGCCGCGCATGATAAACAAGCACGTGCTTTACAAGAGCAGCGAGTGGATGCTGAACGTTTACTGGAAACAGTGCGTTCAGCGTTAGCAGCGGATGCTGATGAGTTACTGACTGCAGAAGAGCGTGCCGTGATTGAGGAGCGCATGAGTGCGTTAGATACGGTGCGCCAAGCAGAAGATATTAATGCGATTGCGCGACATGTACAGCAGCTTAATCATGCAACGAACGAGTTCGCTGCACGCCGTCTGGATGCCACAGTGAAAACTGCTTTGGCCGGACGACAACTTAATGAAATGGAGGGTTAACCCCTAATGCCGCAAATTATCTTTTTGCCACATGCAGAGCTTTGCCCAGAAGGTGCGGTCGTTGATGCCATCCCTGGTGAAACCATTATTGAAGCAGCCAAGCGCAATGGTATCGAAATTGAACATGCCTGCGAAATGTCATGTGCCTGCACCACCTGTCACGTCGTTGTACGTGAAGGTTTCGATTCGCTGGAAGAGTCTGATGAACTCGAAGACGATATGCTGGATAAAGCCTGGGGTCTTGAGCCTGATTCGCGTTTATCATGCCAGGCTGTCGTTGCCGATACAGATTTGACGGTGGAAATTCCGAAGTACACTATTAACCAAGTCTCAGAGCGTCAGTAATCGGGAGAGCGTTATGATGAAATTAAAGTGGGTGGATGTGCTGGAAATTGCGATTCAACTCAGTGAAGCGCACGAGGATATTGATCCGCGTTATATTAATTTTGTAAATTTACGTCGCTTAGTCACCGAACTGCCTGAGTTTGATGATGATCCTGAGCGCACTGGTGAGAAAGTTCTAGAAGCTATTCAAGCCGCTTGGATTGAAGAAATCGAATAAGGCCACGCTCATTTTATGCAGTGCATTGCTGCAAAATACAACGAGCGGATCAAGTACCTGTGCGAGTGGCTACGCATTTCCAACAAACCCGCGTATAATTCGCGGGTTTAATCCTTATAAACACTTAATTCACTGGAGTTCTACATGACTGTTCAACGTACATTCTCAATCATCAAGCCTGATGCAGTTGCAAAAAACGTTGTTGGCGAAATCGTTTCACGCTTTGAAAAAGCAGGTTTACGTGTTGTTGCCTCTAAAATGGTACAGCTGTCAGCACGCGAAGCAGGCGGTTTCTACGCTGAGCACAAAGAGCGTCCTTTCTATAACGACCTCGTAAGCTTTATGACTTCAGGCCCTGTTATCGTTCAGGTTCTAGAAGGCGAAAACGCTATTGCTGCAAACCGTGACCTGATGGGCGCAACTAACCCTAAAGAAGCGGCAGCTGGCACTATCCGTGCTGACTTCGCAGTATCTATCGACGAAAACGCTGTACACGGTTCTGATTCAGAAGCCGCTGCTGCACGTGAAATTTCATACTTCTTCGCAGCAACTGAAGTATGTGACCGTATCCGTTAATAACGGATAGGTAAATAAAGGTGAATCCATGACAACTGTAACTGAAAAAGTTAATTTACTTGGCTTAACGCGCGAACAATTGATTGAGTTTTTCGCTTCTATTGGCGAGAAGAAGTTTCGTGCCGACCAGGTAATGAAGTGGATTCACCATTTTGGTGTAGATGATTTTTCTGCGATGACCAACGTCAGTAAAGTGCTGCAAGAAAAGCTTGCCGCCTGTGCTGAAGTGCGCGGTCCGGAAATCGTCAGCCAAGATATTTCCAGCGATGGCACCCGTAAATGGGTGGTGCGTGTCGCTTCAGGCAGTTGCGTTGAAACTGTTTATATACCGCAAGGTACGCGCGGTACTTTATGTGTTTCTTCCCAAGCGGGCTGCGCTTTAGATTGCAGTTTTTGCTCAACGGGAAAACAAGGCTTTAATAGTGATCTGACCAGTGCTGAAATTATTGGCCAAGTCTGGATTGCTTCGAAATCATTTGGCTCCATCCCTGGCACTGTTGAGCGCTCGGTCACTAACGTAGTGATGATGGGAATGGGTGAGCCATTATTGAATTTTAATAATGTCGTTGATGCAATGACCATTATGCTGGATGACTTAGGTTATGGTATTTCCAAGCGTAAGGTGACTCTATCAACGGCAGGTGTTGCGCCGATGATTGATAAGCTCGGTGAGCATATTGATGTGTCGCTGGCCTTATCTTTGCACGCCCCCAATGATGTATTACGTAATACTTTGGTGCCGGTCAATAAAAAGTACCCACTGAATGTGGTGCTGGATGCCTGCAAACGCTATGTCGCTAAATTGGGTGAAAAGCGTTACTTGACCATTGAATACACTTTGCTTAAAGACATTAATGACCTGCCTGAGCATGCTGAGGAGTTGGTTGAGCTGTTAAAAGATGTTCCTTGCAAAGTGAACTTGATCCCGTTCAATCCATTCCCGCACTCAGGCTATGAGCGTCCCAGTAACAATGCCATTCGTCGATTCCAAGATACTTTGCACCATGCAGGTTATAGTGTGACCGTGCGCATGCCGCGTGGCGAAGATATTGATGCTGCATGTGGGCAATTGGTGGGGCAGGTGCAAGATCGGACACGTCGCAGTGAGCGCTATATTGCGGTACGCCAGCTCAATAGTTGAACAAAACACCGTGCTAACCCTGCTGCAACCTGTCGAGCTTAAAGGAAGTGGATATGATTGTTCGTGCAGTACTTTTACTGGCTTTTTACGGTCTACTCAGTGCCTGTGTATCCAGTGGTGGTACCTCGCAACTGCGTACGAGCGACGGCCGCAACCAAGCACGAGATGCCTATATTCAATTGGGTATTGGTTATTTACAGCAAGGTATCAACGAACAAGCCAAGGCGCCTCTGCAAAAAGCTTTAGATATTGATCCTAATAGTGCTGATGCTCATGCGGCTTTGGCGCTAGTGTTTCAGAATGAACTTGAGCCTGTGTTAGCTCAGCAGCATTACCGTAAGGCTTTAGCTCAAGGTAAAAATACCCGTATTCAAAATAATTACGGTGGTTTTTTATATCAGCAAGGCGATTACAAAGGTGCTTATGAGCAGTTTACCAGTGCAGCCGAAGATACGATGTATGTGGGCCGCTCACGTGTTTTTGAAAATTTAGGTTTAACAGCCTTGCGCTTAAATAATAAAACGCTAGCAACCCAGCATTTTGAGCGTTCTTTACGGCTCAATCCGCAGCAACCGCAAGTACAGTTAGAGTTGGCTTTGTTAATGTACGAGCGCCGTAAGTATGTTCCGGCACAAGGGTATTATCAGTCTTTTCTGCAGCAGGGTGAACATTCTGCGCGCAGTTTATTACTCGGATACCGCTTAGCAAAGATTTTTGAAGATCGTAATCAAGCCGCTAGTTTAGGGCTGCAGCTCAAGCGCTTGTATCCTGCCAGCGCTGAGTATAAACAGTATCAAACGGAGCAGTAATGAGCGAATCATCTCCAGTGACAGATACGAGAACTATGGTAGTGGGCGGCGCATTACGTGATGCACGTGTGGCTGCTGGCTTAACAGTATCTGAAGTCGCTAAAAAATTAAATTTAACTGCGCAAGCGGTTGAAGCGCTTGAAACAAACGCACTTGAACGCCTACCAGGGTTAACTTTTGCCCGAGGCTATATTCGCAATTATGCAAAATTGTTGGGCCTGGATGCTGAACAATTAGTTAAACAGTTTGATAAGCAAACGGGTAGCAGTGTCGATAGTGTATCGGTGCAGACTGTCGATCAAGTCGGCGAAGCACGCCGTATGTCGCGTGGCATGTTGCAATTTAGCGCTTTTTTTATCTTTTTAATCGTTTTAGGTGCAGTTTATTATGGGTGGAAAACCTTTACTGCAGTAGAACCCGATACATCCGGTCAATCCGCTATATTTGAGCGGGTTGAAGTAGAGCGTGCTGATGGTTCAGTGCATATACAAAGGTTAGATGAGCCTGAAGATCAAGCGGTGGCCGCCGCGCTTGCAGAGTCGATTGAGTACTTAGACTTGGATGAATCTGTTGATGCCGTCGATTTAGAGTTGCAACTCGATGAGACACCTATTGAAAACGAGTCAACTGCTGAAAAGGTTATCGAAGCTCAAGTTATAGCACAGCCAGTAGTTAAGCAAAAAGTAGCAGAGACGCTGATCCCTGAGGCGAAAAAAAAAGTTGAATATGCGCCAGGTATCGGTGATTTGCAGTTAAGTTTTGAAAATGACTGCTGGTTACGCATTGTTGATGCAGATGGTAAGGAAGTGATGAGTGGAATTAAGCGTGCAGGGGAACAACTGCATGTGACCGGTAAAGCACCACTGGATGTGCACTTAGGCTACGCCACAGGCGTTAGCGTTCTTTATAATGGTGAACCTGTCGATATCAGTTCGGCGATTCGTGGTGAAACTGCCAGAATTAAACTGGGCCAATAATTATGCATGGACAATCTTTAATTAAGCGTCGTATTTCTCGAAAAATTTATGTCGGATCAGTAGCGGTCGGTGGTGATGCCCCGATTAGCGTACAGAGTATGACCAATACCGATACCTGTGATGTTGATGCCACCGTTGCGCAAATTTTGCGATTAGAAAATGCCGGTGCAGATATCGTACGTGTGTCGGTACCTGATATGGAGTCGGCTGAAGCATTTGGCCGTATTAAAAAGCTGGTGAATGCGCCATTAGTAGCTGATATCCACTTTGACTATCGTATTGCCTTGCGCGTGGCTGAGTTGGGTGTGGATTGTTTGCGTATTAACCCAGGTAATATCGGTAATGAAGCACGGGTTAAAGCCGTGGTGGATGCGGCGCGTGATCGTGGTATTCCGATTCGTATCGGTGTCAATGCCGGTTCGTTAGAGAAGGATTTACAGAAGAAATACGGTGAGCCAACAGCAGAAGCACTGGTTGAGTCAGCATTACGCCATGTTGAACACTTGGATCGTCTAAACTATCCGGATTTTAAAGTCAGTGTTAAAGCCTCTGATGTGTTTATGGCCGTGGCTGCGTACCGTCAATTAGCCCAAGTGATTGAGCAACCCATACACCTAGGTATTACTGAGGCGGGTGGTTTACGTTCGGGTACGGTTAAATCTGCAGTCGGACTGGGCATGCTATTAGCGGAGGGCATTGGCGATACGCTACGTGTCTCATTGGCAGCAGATCCGGTTGAAGAAATTAAAGTCGGTTTCGATATTTTGAAATCACTGAAATTGCGCTCACGCGGCATTAACTTTATTGCCTGCCCAAGTTGCTCCAGACAAAACTTTGATGTGGTGAAAACCATGAATGAGTTGGAGGTGCGTTTAGAAGATTTACTGGTGCCGTTGGATGTAGCCGTAATTGGCTGCGTGGTCAATGGCCCTGGCGAAGCAAAAGAAGTGCATGTCGGCTTAACGGGTGGCACACCCAACTTGGTGTATATCGATGGTAAGCCGGTACAGAAGCTGAATAATGAAAATTTAGTGGATCAGCTTGAAGCGCTGATTCGCAAGCGTGCCAGTGATAAAGTTGCAGCTGAGGCTGCGCTGATCGTACGCAGTTAATCATCAAGGAATTTTTGTGAGTAAACCACTACAAGCCATTCGCGGCATGAATGATATTTTGCCAGAGCAAACTCCGCTGTGGCGTTATTTTGAAAAAACCGTTGCTGATTTGTTGGATGGCTACGGCTACCGTCAAATTCGTATGCCGATAGTGGAATTCACCGAGTTGTTTAAACGCTCGATTGGTGAAGTGACCGATATCGTTGAAAAAGAAATGTACACCTTTGCCGATCGTAATGGTGACTCACTGACCTTGCGCCCAGAAGGTACAGCCAGTTGCGTCCGTGCTGTGCTAGAGCACAGTTTGGCCGGTGGTGGTCAAGTGCAAAAACTCTGGTACCAAGGTCCAATGTTTCGCCACGAACGCCCGCAAAAAGGCCGTTACCGTCAGTTTCAGCAAATTGGTGTCGAAGCCTTTAACTTGGCCGGTCCTGACATTGATGCTGAGCTGATTATTTTAACCTGGCGTTTATGGAAAAAGTTGGGCATTAGTGAGCATGTCACTCTTGAGCTGAATAGCTTGGGAACATCTGCCTCGCGTGCGGTGTACCGTGACGCTTTGGTTGAGTATTTAAGCGCGCGTCATGATCAGCTGGATGAAGACAGCCAGCGCCGTGTTCTGACTAATCCTTTACGAGTGCTAGATAGTAAATCAGCCAGCACGCAAGCCTTGTTAGCTGATGCACCACAGTTGAGTGACTATTTAGATGAGGCCTCACGTGCGCATTTTGCGGGTTTACGTGCGCGCTTGGATGTTGCCGGTGTGCCTTATGTGATCAATCAGCGCTTAGTGCGTGGTTTGGATTATTACAGTGAAACAGTCTTTGAGTGGGTCACTGATCAACTGGGCTCGCAAGGTACCGTCTGTGCCGGTGGTCGTTATGATGGTCTGCTAGAACAATTGGGTGGACGAGCTGCACCGGCTGTGGGTTTTGCCATGGGTGTGGAGCGTTTGATTTTGATGCTGGAAACTTTAGATCAAATCCCTGAAGAACTGTCGCGTCAGATTGATGTCTATTTTTGTGCCTTTGGTGAGGCCAGCGAGTTAGCCGCCTTATCTTTAGCTGAGCAATTGCGTGATGCATTGCCTGGATTGCGCTTACAAGTGAATGCCGGTGCAGGTAGTTTTAAAAGTCAGTTCAAAAAAGCTGACAAAAGTGGTGCATTATATGCCTTAATATTGGGCGAAGATGAACTGCAATCCAAAACCGTAGCGATTAAACCGTTGCGTACTGACGCTGAGCAGCAGTCGGTTACTTGGGATGCTTTAAGCGAATACTTAAAAAACAGCCTGTAAGACGACGCATTATTTATTAAATAGGAGTCTCAGCGTGAGCGATTACACTGAAGAAGAACAAGTTGCGCAGATTAAAGAGTGGTGGCAACGTAACGGTAAGCCATTATTGGTGGGTGGCGCTTTAGCGTTGGTGATTGTATTTGGTTGGCAAGCCTGGCAAAAAAACCAAGTACAAACAGCACAGACGGCTTCTATGGTCTATCAGCAGTTGCTGGATGTGGCTTTAGTGCCGAGCGATCAAGTGGATGCGCAAAAAGTCGCGCAACTGTTGGCTGATTTGAAAAAAATCAATGCAAACAGTGCTTATGCTCAGTACGCCGGCTTATTGGCTGTTAAAGTTGCTGTAGATAGCAATCAGCTGGATGATGCCGCACTTGAATTGAATGTGATTTTAGCTAAGCCGGCTAACGATACCTTGGCTGAGCTGGCTCGCCAACGTTTAGCTCGTGTGCTGTTAGCGCAAGAGCAAGCAGAACAAGCCTTAGCCTTACTTGATGCTAAAGTGTTACCTGCTTTTGCAGCAACACGAGAAGAATTACGCGGTGATGCTTTAGTTATTCTAGAGCGTCCTGTGGAAGCTAAAGCAGCGTATTTGCAAGCTCAGCAGGCTTTGTCGCCTGAGGCTGCAGCCGGTAGTTTGCTGATGAAAATTGATAATCTAAATGATAAGGATGCCTAACTTGAAACGATACAAGTATATGGCTGTGCTTGCTTTAGCGCTGTTTACAGTGGGTTGCAGCAGTAGCAGCAAAAAAGAATTAAAACCGCAGGCGTTAGAAAAAATTTCATCGGAAATCCAGCTGAAAAAAGAATGGAGTACATCCATTGGTAAGGGCCAAGGCAAGTTGTGGAATACCTTGACGCCTGCCGTGGATGGTGATCATTTATTTGTCACTGATGTGAACGGACGTGTATCTGCGCTGGATCGTTTTACCGGTAAGTCGATTTGGACGCGTAAGCTCAAACTGGATGTTTCCGGTGGTGTCGGTGTTGGCGCAGGCATGGTTTTGCTGGGCACCTTGAGTGGTGATGTGATTGCTCTCAATGCGGAGACTGGTGAAGACTTGTGGCGCAGTAAAGTACCCAGTGAGGTGCTTTCTGCTCCAGCAACCAACGGTGATGTTGTGGTTGTGCAAACCCAAGATGACCGTTTGATCGCTTTAGAAGCATCAACAGGTCAACAGCGTTGGATTTATGACAATACGCCTGCCGTGCTGACTTTGCGCGGTACGGGTACACCACTTCTCACTGAGTATGTTGCTTACGCAGGTTTATCGACAGGCAAAGTGATTGCGGTTGATACTGAGCGTGGCTTACCGATTTGGGAGCAGCGGATTGCTGTGCCCAGTGGTCGTACTGAGCTTGAGCGTATGGTCGATATCGATGGTAGCTTATTACTGTCAGGTAACACCTTGTATGTCACCAGTTATCAAGGCCGTGTTGCTGGACTCAATGCCCAAAGCGGTGAAGTGTTCTGGCAGCGTGATGCATCGAGTTATGTGGGTGCCGCAGAAGGTTTTGGTAATGCCTATGTCAGCTTGGCAGAGGGTGTGATTGAAAGTGTGGACGAGCGTTCATCTGCGGCGATGTGGAGCAATAAAGCTTTACTACGTCGACAGTTATCAGCTCCGGCAGTCTTTTCAAGCTATATCGCCGTCGGTGATTATGCTGGCTACTTGCACGTGCTGAGCCAAGTGGATGGTCGCTTTGTTGCACGTACAAAAATTGATGGTAAAGGATTACGTGTACAACCCTTAGTGGTTGGCGGCTGGCTGTATGTTTATGGTAATGGCGGCAAGCTGGTTGCTTTAACCATTAAGTAAAGGGTTAGATCAATTTATTTTGTCTAACAAAGAGTTTAGCCGCTGTCGTTAGGTCGACAGCGGCTTTTGTGTTTTTTGAATTATCGCTGGAGGAGCCAATGGTTCCCGTAATTGCTCTGGTGGGCCGACCGAATGTCGGCAAATCGACGTTGTTTAACCGCCTGACTAGATCCCGCGATGCGATTGTAGGCGATATTCCTGGACTGACGCGTGACCGCCAATATGGCGAAGCGAAGTGGCAGGATCGCAGTTATATTTTGATCGACACGGGTGGTATTACCGGTGACGAGGAAGGTATTGATGCGAAAATGGCTGAACAGTCGCTCTTGGCGATTGAAGAAGCGGATGTGGTGTTGTTTCTAGTTGATGCGCGCGATGGCATGTGCCCTGCGGATCAAATGATTGGCGAACACTTACGTAAGCGTAATAAAACCACCTTGGTTGTGGTGAATAAAGTCGATCATATCGATGAGAATATTGCTCTGGCTGAATTTAGCCCGCTGGCCTTAGGTCAATCGGTAGCCATTGCTGCGGCGAATGGCCGTGGTATCACGCAGATGATGGAATTAGGATTGGGTGACTTTCCTATAGACATTGTTGATGAAGTTGATTTAGACAACTTAGTTGAAGGACAGGACCTTAAACGTGTGCCGGGTCCGGATGCGAAAGATGGTATCAAAATTGCCATTATTGGCCGTCCAAACGTGGGTAAATCAACACTGGTCAACCGTATGCTCGGTGAAGAGCGTGTGGTGGTGTTTGATCAGCCCGGTACCACGCGTGACAGTATTTATATCCCGTTTGAACGTGGTGATGAAAAATACACTTTGATTGATACGGCCGGTGTGCGTCGTCGCGGTAAAATCTCTGAGGAAGTTGAAAAGTTCTCAGTGGTGAAAACCCTACAGGCGATTAAAGACGCTAACGTGGTAATCTTTGTCATGGATGCCCGCGAAGGTGTGGTGGATCACGACTTGAACTTGTTAGGCTTTGCTCTAGAGTCAGGCCGCGCCATTGTGATCGCACTGAATAAGTGGGATGGCATGCAGCCGAGCGAACGCGAATACGCCAAGAAAGAGTTGGAGCGTCGCTTATACTTTGTTGAATTTGCTGATATTCACTTTATCTCTGCTTTGCATGGCACGGGTGTGGGTCATTTGTACAAGTCAGTACAAAATGCCTTTACTTCAGCGATTACGCGCTGGCCGACCAATCGCTTAACGCAGATTCTTGAAGATGCAGTACGTGAGCACCAGCCGCCGATGATTGCTGGACACCGTATTAAGTTGCGTTATGCGCACTTAGGTGGCGCGAACCCACCGCTGATTATTATTCATGGTAATCAGGTGGCTGCGGTACCTAAAAGTTATGTGCGTTATTTAGAAAACACTTACCGCCGCGTGTTGAAACTGGTGGGTACGCCGATTCGTATTGAGTTTAAAGGCGGTTCCAACCCCTTTGAAGGTAAGAAAAATAAACTCAGCGAGCGCCAAGTGAATAAAAAACGTCGCTTAATGGCCAATAAAAAAGAAAGGGACGAGCGCAAGAAGAAAAAATAAGTAGTGCAGCCAGGTGTGTGCATCCGCATCTGGCTGTTGTGATGACCTCAGCATAGGAATTATAAAAATGCAGTTGCAGAGTAAATTACCTCAAATTGGCTTAACCATCTTTACGCAGATGTCACAGTTAGCCCAGACCCATGCTGCGCTGAATTTATCCCAAGGCTTTCCGGATTTTGATGCGCCGCTGGCTCTGCAAGAGGCGCTGCAACGGCATGTGAATGCGGGGCATAATCAATATGCACCGATGACGGGTGTGCAAGCGTTGCGTGAACAGGTGGCCAGTAAGATAGCCCGTTTATATCGCAATCCCGTCTGTGCTGAGCAAGAAGTGACTATTACTCCAGGTGCAACCCAGGCGTTGTTCTGTGCCATCCAAGCGCTGGTGCGTGCAGGCGATGAGGTGATTGTCTTTGATCCTTGTTACGACAGCTATGAGCCAGCGGTGAACTTAGCCGGTGGACGTTGTGTGCATATTCCTCTTGATAGTCATGATTTTTCCGTGGATTGGCAGCAGTTTGCCGATGCGCTGACCGATAAAACTCGTCTAGTGATTATTAATAGTCCGCATAATCCCAGTGGTGCTGTGCTGAGTCATGCTGATTTAAATCAGCTGGCTGAGTTGATTCGTGAGCGTGATATTTATGTGCTCAGTGATGAGGTGTACGAACACTTGGTGTTTGATGGCCAATCGCATTGCAGTATTTTAGCGCATCAAGAACTCTATCAGCGCGCTTGTGTGGTCAGCTCATTTGGTAAAACCTACCATGTCACCGGTTGGAAAACTGGCTATATGGTTGCGCCACCTCAGTTGACTACAGAGCTGCGTAAAGTGCACCAATATGTGAGTTTCTGTGCAGTGACACCGATGCAGTATGCTTTAGCTGATTTTATGCAGGCTTATCCAGAGCATGTGGATGAGTTACCGGCGTTTTATCAGCATAAACGCGATCAGTTATGTCAGTCTTTACAAGGCTCACGTTTTACTTTTACTCCGACGGCCAGTACCTACTTTCAGTTGTTGGATTATCGCGCCATCCGTGATGATCTCAATGATGTGGAAATGGCCCATTGGTTGACGGTTGAAAAGGGTGTGGCTTGTATCCCATTGTCGGTCTTTTATCAGCAACCGCCCAAGGATCAGTTTTTACTACGGGTGTGCTTTGCTAAACGTGCCGATACATTGGTTTTGGCTGGAGAGGCGTTATGCGCGATTTAAGCTCTTTGCCTGATTTGCGTTTAGCAATCGTACAAGGGCCTTTGCAGTGGCATGATGTGCCGGCTAATTTGGCGTATTTTTCCAGTGTGCTGGCGGATGCTGAACCGGTTGATTTGCTGCTATTGCCTGAGATGTTTAATACGGGCTTTACCATGGATTCAGTCGCTCAAGCTGAGCCAGAGATGGGGCCAACCACGCAATGGTTGTTGCAGCAGGCGCAGCGTTTAAATGCAGTGGTGTGTGGCAGCTTAATTGTTCAGGTTGCAGATGGAGATTATCGCAACCGTCTGATTTGGGCGCGACCTGATGGCAGCTTGGCGCATTATGATAAACGTCATTTGTTTCGTATGGCCGGTGAGCATCATCACTTCACTGCAGGTACGCAGCAATTACAGGTTGAACTTAAAGGCTGGCGTATTCGTCCACTGATTTGCTATGACTTGCGTTTTCCCGTGTGGAGTCGTGACGCACAGCATACGGACCTGTTGTTTTATCTAGCCAGTTGGCCAGCAGTGCGTCGAGCCGCATGGAATCATTTACTGCCAGCACGAGCGATTGAAAATCTGTGCTATGTGGCAGGAGTGAACCGCACCGGGGTTGACCAGCAAGGGCATGATTACAGTGGTGATAGCCAAGTGCTGGACTTTATGGGTGAACCATTAGTGACGGCGGGTAATCAGGCTGGTATTTTCTATGTGTCGCTGCAGGCCGCTAAACTTGCTGAATTTAAGCGACGTTTTCCCGCTTATTTAGATGCTGATACCTTTAGCTGGTAATTGATGGGACGCATGGCTGTAGAAAGTCGCTGTTTAATCCACGCGGAAGTTGAGCTGATAGCGCTGAGATGAATGGTTTTCTGCACTTTTAGTGCATTCAAGCATCATATATCTATATAATTATGCTGTTAGTGTCTAATTGTATTAGTTTTACTATTATATTTGCTAATATAGGTAATACATGTGCAAGCATGCAGACATTTAAGCCCATGTGTAATAGGTTGCTTGTCTGCCTGTAGAGTTTAGTATCTGTGGCATGTCAGGTTGTGGATGCTTATTTAGAATATACGCCTGTGTAGGGTTACAAAGCCCTTTTATTTTTTAGTGTTAGGAGTCGACGTATCTCATGGATATCGGTTTACGTGAGTGGATATTTGTTATCGGCATTATCGTTATAGTTGTCATTTTGTTTGATGCTTGGCGTCGAATGAGTGGTAATAGAAGTACATTAAAGTTTCGTTTAGATCGAAATTTGGCTGATATACAAGATGATGAAAATCCGGAAATAGTCGGCCCCGCACGTGTGGTTAAAAAACAAGAACCCTCCATTGATAGCTCGGAAGTGGTTGATTTTAACTTGCATATTGATACGGATCAGCGCCGATCCCATCAGGATGATTTTGATCCCGACGCTGTAGATGCAGACGAGGCAGACACTTCACCATTTTTAAGTGCATATGAAGATGCTGAAGAAAAACCAGAAGAAGCGTATCCAGCAGCTGATCAACACAATGATATTTTAATTATTAATGTTGAGTCGCGTAGCCCCGATGGTTTTAAGGGTCCAGCATTATTACAAAGCATTCTAGAAAGTGGATTGCGTTTTGGTGCAATGGATATTTTTCATCGCCACGAAAGTATGACGGGCCACGGTGATACGCTGTTTTCCATGGCTAATGCGCTCAATCCAGGTACCTTTGATTTAGACGATATGGATATGTTTAGCACTCGCGCAGTGTGCTTCTTTATGGCTTTACCTGGCCCGCGCAATAGTAGACAGGCCTTTGACTTAATGATTGCTGCCGCACGTAAAGTGGCTAAAGAGTTGGACGGCGATCTTAAAGATGATCATCGCAGTGTTTTGACAGCACAGACCATTGAACATTATCGTCAGCGCATTGCCGACTTTGAACGTCGACAGATGGTTAATACATTATAAATAGTGTTGTTTTTGAAAATCTGAAAGGGCAGCTAAGGCTGCTCTTTTTTGTTTGAGTACAGAGCATGAGTGCACATCAAAGTATTTCTACACGTATCGCGCAATTGCGCCAAGCCATTGAGCAGCATGATTATAGCTACTATGTTTTAGATGATCCATCTGTCCCTGACAGTGAATACGATCGTTTGTTTTCTGAGTTGCGTGAGCTTGAGCAACAACATCCTGAGCTGATTAGCGCTGATTCGCCGACGCAACGTGTATCAGGGCAGCCGCTGGATATCTTTAAGCAAGTGCAGCATGTAGTACCGATGCTGAGCTTGGGCAATGCCTTTGCTGCCGAGCAGGTGCTTGAGTTTGCGCAACGTGCTGAGCAAGCATTGGGTGTTAGCGCACAACCACAGGACTTATTTAGCCAAGGCTCGCAAGTGGCTTATTGCTGTGAGCCCAAGCTGGATGGTTTAGCCGTCAGCATCACTTATCAAAACGGTGTACTTAGGCAAGCTGCGACCCGTGGTGATGGCCAGACCGGTGAAGACATCACCGCCAATGTACGTACCATTCGCAATGTACCGCTGAAGTTGCAAGGAACAGGCTGGCCCGAAGTGCTAGAGGTACGCGGCGAAGTCTATATGCCCAAAGCAGGTTTTGCGGCGTTAAATGAGCGTGTGTTGGCAGCAGGGCAAAAACCTTTTGCTAATCCGCGCAATGCCGCGGCGGGTAGTCTGCGTCAACTGGACTCAAAAATAACCGCCAGTCGACCTTTAGAGTTTTGTTGCTATGGCACCAGCACTGAAGGTTTAGCTGACGGACACAGCAGTACCTTGCAGCGTTTACGTGAGTGGGGCATTAGTATCAGCCCTGAGCTTAAGGTCGTGCAGAGTATTGAAGGCTGTTTGGCTTATTACGCGGATATTGGTCAGCGTCGTGCTGAGTTACCCTACGATATCGATGGCGTGGTCTTTAAGATTGATGCCCTTGAGCAGCAGCGCAGTTTAGGCTTTCGTGCGCGTGAACCGCGTTGGGCGATTGCTTATAAGTATGCTGCACAAGAAGAAATCACTGAATTGCTGGATGTTGAGTTTCAGGTGGGACGTACCGGTGCGGTGACGCCAGTTGCGCGACTCAAACCAGTGCATGTCGGCGGCGTGATGGTTTCCAATGCCACATTACACAATATGGATGAAGTGGCACGTTTGGGCGTGATGATTGGCGATAGCGTGATTGTGCGCCGCGCCGGTGATGTGATTCCGCAAATCACCCAAGTGGTGCTGGAGCGTCGTCCTGATGATGCTAAACCAATACCCACTCCGACGCAGTGCCCAGTCTGTGGCTCCGATGTGGAGCGCACACAGTTGGTGCGTCGCGGTAAAGGCAAGCAAGTGATCAGTGATGGTGCAGTGTGGCGTTGTATGGGGCGTTTAAGTTGCCAAGCGCAACTGCAACAAGCACTGCTGCATTTTGTCTCGCGCCGTGCCATGGATATCGATGGCTTAGGTGACAAAATTATTGAGCAGTTGGTGGTGCGCAAGTTAGTTGCGTCACCCGCTGATTTATACCGTTTAACCTATGAGCAAGTGGTGGAGCTGGATGGTTTTGCTGATTTGTCGGCACGCAACCTCATCACGGCAATTGCTAACAGCAAGCAGCCGCGTTTAGCGCGTTTGATTTTTGCTTTAGGTATTCCGGATGTCGGTGAAGAAACCGCCAAAGTGTTAGCCCGCGCATTAGGTTCGCTTGAGCGCTTACAACAGGCTTTCCCGCAAACTTTATTGTGGTTGCCGGAGATTGGTGCTGAAGTGGCACATGAAATTGCCAGTTTCTTTGCTGAGAGTCATAACCAAGCTGTGATTGCAGATCTTGCTGAACTGGGTGTGCAGCCGATGGATGGTGGTGAGCCTGAAGCGGAGTTTCAAGCTTGCACAACCTTGGCAGGTTTTATTGAACAGTTTCAAATTACAGGTGTGGCGCGTACCAGTGCTCAGCGCTTAGCCGAACATTTTAAAACAGTCGATGCTTTATTTGCTGCAGACTGGCTTGATTTAACTAGTGTTGAGCGCTTAGCAAAAAATGCTGCCTTAGGTTTGCAGGCCTTTCTTAAGCAAGAGGGTCAGCGCGAGCGGGTGCTTAAGCTGGAGCAGCAGTTGCTGGACTTTGGCATGCACTGGACCAGCCAACGTGCGCAGGTGCAAGCGGCCCCTCTGGCCGGACAAACCTGGGTGCTGACCGGCACACTCGAAGTCTTAACCCGTAACGAGGCTAAGGCACGCTTAGAGCAGTTAGGCGCTAAGGTAGCAGGCTCAGTTTCAGCTAAGACTGCCTGCGTGGTAGCAGGCAGCGCCGCCGGCTCTAAGCTAACACGCGCGCAAGAGTTGGGTGTGAGTGTGTTGGATGAAGCGGAGTTTTTAGAGACATTAGCACAGCTTGAAAACGAGTAGGGCGCAGCGATAACTGAGTGGGATGCCACGGATGATAGTCCGTTGTGTTGATCTATTAGAGCTAAGCTTTTGCTGCGTTGAGCTGCCAGAATAGGATGAAATAAGGCTGTTGGCCAGACGCATACACAAAAGCAAGATCAGTGTATGCTAAAGCTAATATCTTGATCTTGGAGGCAACAATGAGCGAGCCGATTCATGTTGAACACAATGTCCAAACCCAATGTTTTTCAACAGTGGTTGATGGTTATACCGCTATTTTAGAATACCGCGCAGTGGATGATAAAACGCTGGATATGCATCACACCTTTGTCCCCAACGAGTTACGTGGTAAAGGCGTTGCTGCTGTATTAGCTAAAGAAGCGCTGGCCTATGCGAAAGAGCAGGGCTATAAAGTGATTCCGAGCTGTTCGTATATTGCTGTGTACTTGCAGCGTCACCCGCAATAAGTGATAGCTACAAACATTAACGCCCAGTACAAGACTGGGCGTTAATGTTGAGCGCTTAAGTGTTTTACTTACCCTTACGAGCCGGTAAAACATCTTTTAGTTTTTTATGCATATTGCGGATACTTTCTTCAGTGGTATCCCAGTCAATGCAGGCATCGGTCACCGATACGCCGTATTTCAATTGACTTAAATCTGCACAGATCGCCTGACTACCCCAGCCTAAGTGACTCTCAACCATTAAACTGCTGATAGATTGGTTGCCGTCGACAATTTGATTGGTGATATTGTCCAGTACCAAAGGTTGCAGCGCAGGGTCTTTATTAGAGTTGGCATGGCTGCAGTCAATCATAATATTGGGTTCAATCTTATGCTTGTTCAGCTCTTGCTCACATAAAGCTACACTGACTGAATCGTAGTTGGGCTTACCATTACCACCGCGTAACACCACGTGACCATAAGGGTTACCTTTGGTGGTCACAATGGAGACGCCACCTTGTTGGTTAATACCCAAGAAGCGGTGTGGGCTGGAAACCGACTGTAGAGCGTTAATCGCTACAGTCAAACCGCCATCTGTACCGTTTTTAAAGCCTACTGCAGAGGATAATCCCGATGCCATTTCACGGTGGGTCTGTGACTCAGTGGTGCGTGCGCCAATGGCTGACCAGCTGATTAAGTCTTGCAAGTACTGTGGTGAGATAGGGTCCAGCGCTTCAGTGGCCGTTGGTAAACCTTTCTCTGCTAAGTCCAGCAGTAACTGGCGGCCAATATGCAGACCATCTTCAATTTTAAAAGTGTCGTCTAGGTAAGGGTCGTTGATTAAACCTTTCCAGCCAACAGTGGTACGTGGCTTTTCAAAATACACACGCATAATTAAAAACAGAGTGTCTGAAACTTCTTCAGCCAAAGTTTTTAGACGGTCTGCGTACTCATGCGCTGCTTTTAGGTCATGGATAGAGCAGGGGCCAATCACAATAAATAAACGGTGATCTTTGCCATCTAAAATATCACGCACCACTTGGCGGCCATGCGAGACAGTGCGCTGTGCTTTTGCACTCAGCGGTATTTTTTCTTTCAGTTGCTCCGGAGTGATCAGTGTCACGTTAGAAGCAATATTTAAATCATCGATTGGTAAATCAGCCATCGTCGTTATTATCTCGCTCGCAGATGATAAAATTAAATACGCCAAAGCATCCTGCCCAGCGCTATAAATAGGGTGTAAATACTATAAACATACCGCTTTAACAGCAGTAACAAAAGTCCTACATATCCCCTAGTATACGCTAGAGGCACTGATAATAGGCGAGTTAGGGTGGATAAAGCGGTGGCAGTTGAGCATCAGCGTCAGTATTTCTTTGCTCATTAAAGGGTAACTGGCCAATGGCCAGCCAAATTGCGTGACCTTGCCAGTCGCTATTGTTCTCACTATAGAGCGCGCTATTTAATGCATCCAAAGCCTCGCTAAGGCTTTGATCACGTGCGGCCATATCCACTAATGATTCAGGATGCTGGCGTGCCCAAGCATCTAATGCTTGGCGGGTGCTGGTTGGGTCGTTGGATAAACACGCTCGTTTTAAATCATCCAGCAGATTGCGCTCAGTTGGCGTATTACTGGCCACAACAATGGCGGGCTGGTGACGTGCACGCCACCAGAGTGTAAAACCGAGCAGGCTCAAAGCCATAAAAAACGCACTGAGTATTTGCCAAAATCTAAGCTGTTTTGGGTTCAGCTGTGATGCTAGCAACGGGCTGTCGATGGGGGTGCTATCTAGAGTGCTATGGCCCAGAGACTGATCGATGACTTGCAGAGTTTGTTGAGGTAACTCGGCATATTCAAGTTGATCCGTTTGCGTGTTCCACCACGGTAAGCGGATTGCGGCTAAATCATATTGGCCTGCGGTGGGAAAGATCAAGGCTTGGCGTTGATTACGGCTGCTTAATAAACCTTGCTCAGTGTAACGATGACTTAGCGAAGGTTTGTCGGTGTAGAGGTTATAGCTGCCTGATGTGTTTTCAGAAAGAAGCGGAAGTTGTGAACTGGGTAAACCTTGTGCTTCCAGAATCAGTAGGCGAGTCAGTGCATTACCGACGCTGAGCGGTGCGAGTAAGCTGGGCGTCCACTCTTGCTTTAGGCTGAGATGCTGAGCGGGTAGCCAGATAGCGTCTTTTGGGAAGGTGCTGGGGATCTCTTTAACCTGTATTGGAATACGTGCTGATTTAACTTCAATACGTTGGCCGGGTTGTGCGGTAAAGGGTGTTAGCGAATAGGGGTTGTGGCCGGCCAAGGTGGCAGAGAATATCTGCTCTGGAATATCTAAGACGCCGGCTTGTTGTGGAAAAATAGCATAACTGATCTCGATCACACCATGGCGTACACCGTTGATATGTTGCTCAAAGGTACGCGGTTTTCCCAGCTGTTCAACCCGTGCATTGTCGAGCAGTAGCGGCGTTAGATTGCTATCAGAAAATAAAGGAATGGCGTGGTAAATGCGCAATGTCAGCATGATTTGCGCTTGCACATAGACATTGTCTTGGTCCAACTGTGTATCAATATAGACCGGCTCAAGCGGAGCCATACTGTGCTCACTCGGCGCCTGCACATATAAGTGGAGAGGCGCACTGTGTTGCTCACCTAAGCTCAGCGCTGGAATGGTTATCGGTCCAATTTGTTTTGGTCGTAAGGTCAGTATCCATTGTGTTAAGTTGCGCTCAGCGCCTGTTTCAGTGCTGAGACGGCTGACCTGCTTGCTGGTGAGTAGCTCAAATAAGGGTTTAAGGGGGGATAGATCCGGAGTTGAAAATTGCGCGTTATCTGTGGACTCGAGAATAAGCTCAACACTTTCACCCATATTGAGCTGGGTGCGGTCGACTTGTGCGCTAAAGGTTGCTGCCTGTATTGGCTGTAGACATAACAGGAGTAATCCGAGCACATAGGCTGCGAGATAACGTGGGGTCATGGTGCAACCTCCTGCATAGTGTGTTCGTATAAGAATTTGCGTCTTAATAATTCGCTGGGATTATCAGGTATCTGTTCCAGCCAGCTTTCAAAGTGTATCGCAGATTCTGTGGACTGCTCAGACGGCTGTGTGGCTGTGGGGCTGTCTTGATCGAGCTGCGCTGGCGCTTGTTTATCGGTCTGAATGGCTTCGACGGCTACATTTGCAGAGATGAGTTGTGAGTTATCTTGCGAGTGTGTTGCATGACTGTTGTTGAGGGTTGAGCCTTCAGGTGTTGTTGTGCTCAATGAGTCAGCTGAGTGGGCTACTGACTCGGGTGTTGTCGGTACTGTTTCTGTATTGTCCGTTGTACTGTGTTGAGCTGCTGCTAAAGAACGCTCAACTAAGGCTTTATTGTATTGTGCAACTAGCATCTCTGGGGCGTGATCCAGAGCCTGCTGATAAGCAAGCAGGGCTTGCTCTAGTAAGCCTGCTAAGGCTAATGCATTGCCACGGTTATAGTGTGCTTCAGGTGTGTCGATATCAGCGAAGAGCTCAGCGGCACCTTGATAGTCTTGGGCTAAATATAATGCGCTGGCACGCCATAGTGGATCAATAAAGTAGTGCGCGGCCAGCGCCGGCTGTTGTTCAATCAGTTGTGCGCCTTGTTGATCGGGGCGTAGCCAGAGATCATCCCAGTCCATAGCAAAAGAGGGTATGGGCAATAGACACACCAGAATCAATAGCAAACTGCCACGCCGTGCAAAAGTCGCGGCTAGAATAAGTATGGGTAAGATCAACCAATAACCTTGATCACGTTGCTCTACAGCGGGACGCAGCAGTGCGGATGTGCTGTTGCTGTCGGTCAGACTCGCAAGGTCAAGCGCGGCTAAATCGCTATCGTCATGGCGTAGATCGGTATAGGGACTCAGTGTTGTTTTTGCGAGTAACTGCAGTGAGGTTTGATCAAGGCGACTGATCACTACAGCGCCTGCAGCGTCGGTCAGGAAGTGGCTTTGTGTTGAAAGCGCGATAGGGGCACCTGTTGTGGTGCCAACTCCCATAATTTTCAAATCAATGGCTGTACGTTGCAGGTGCTGGCGGATCGCTTTTTGTTCGCTGCTGGATACGCCTGTGCTGATCAGCAGGATCTGTCCTTGGCCTTGTGCGCCTTGCTGTAATAAGCGGATGCCGCGTTCAACGGCTAAGTCTGCGCGCTGGCCGGGTACTGGCATTAAGTCCGGTTGTAATGCCTGCAATAGATTGCTGCTGGTCAGTAAGTCATTGCTTAAGGGTACGAGTGTATGCGCGCTACCGGCGTAGACCACAAGGGCGGTAAAGGCAGTGTCGCGTTGCTGCAAGATGCGCAGTACTTTTTCTCGAATATGATGCAGGCGGCTGGGTGCTAAATCATTAGCCAACATGTCTGTAGTGAGTTGAATAGCGATGACTAAGGGTGCGGCTTGTGGCTCTGTTGCAGATTGTTCAGCTGTGCTTTCCCAGCTTGGGCCCAGTAGCGCTAAAATGGCCAACAGCCAGGCAGCAGCTAATAGTAGGTAGCGGGTGTGGCGTTGTCGCGGTGCATTTTGATTGAGTAAAATAGCATGGAACGCTGGCGGTAAAAATGAATGCCAGTCACGCTGTGCTTGATGTGTCCGGTACAGAGACCACAACAGCAATGCAGCCAGTGGCACACAGAGTAACCAGTACACACGGGTCCATTGCGGCCAACTGGCGATGATTGCTGACATCAGTGTGCTTCCTGTGCAAGTCGTTTCTGTCGCTGCGCGCGGTACAGGCGTAGGGCCACCAAGAGCATGCTCAGCAATAGTGCGGTAGCCAATGGCCAGCTGTAGAGTTCATTAACTTTACGCTTGGGCGTTTGGTAATCAGAGCCGGGTTCAAGCTGATTGAGGGTGTTGAGCAATAGGGTAAAGTCATTACTGTTGGTGACATGAAAATATTGACCGTTGGTGATTTGCGCTATTTCAGTTAAGCCTTGCTCGTCTAACTCAAGGCTCGACGTGTCGATCATTTCATGCAACAGACTGGCTTGGCGGCTGCCAATGCCTATGGTGTAAATTTTAATTTGATAGCGCACTGCCAATTGTGCTGCAGCCACAGGGGACATCACGCCGCTATTATTGGCGCCATCGGTGACAAGTAGCAGTACGCGTTGCTGGGCTGGACGCTCACGTAGGCGTTTAATGGCTAAGCCGATCGCATCACCAATGGAGGTGGTTTCACCGGCAATCCCCGGTTGAGCATCCGCAATCCAAGTTTTGATACTGTGGTGATCGTAGGTGAGGGGTGCTTGCAGATAGGCCTGGCTGCCAAATAAAATCAGACCTAAGCGGTCGCCATGACGTTGTGCAATAAAGTTATCCAGCCAGTATTTTACAAAATTTATACGCGATAGGCTGCTGCCATCTAGAGTCATATCGCTGTATAGCATCGAGTTGGATACATCCATGGCAATTAATAAGTCACGCCCAGTCTGTGGACGTTCCTCTAGGCTGCCATGCAGTTGTGGGCGTGCGCTGGCAGTTAGCAATAGTAGCCAAATTAAGCTGTAGATCAGCGCTTGGCTGCGCCAGTACGGCTGAGCTTTGCGTTGAATACGCTGCAGCACTTGCAGTTCGTTATAAAAAGGTACGTGCAGCTCAGTGCCGTGCTGGCGCACAGGGGGTGCCAAAATTCGCACTAACCAAGGTAGCGGTAGTAATAGTAAGAACCATGGCCAAGCAAATTCAAACATGCTTACGGATCCAAGTATCAATAGCGAGTTGTAATTGAGTAATGGATTTATCATCCAAGCGGCAATCAGGCTGATAGGTACCTTGTACTAATATCATCCAGCGCGTCAGCCCTGCGGCTGGACAACGACTGTCTAAAAAAGCCAGCCATTCACGACCGCTTAAGGTGTGACTGGTATGTTCAGGATAACGTATCGTGCAAATACGCTTGAGCAATTGATTGAGTTGCTGCAGCCATGGCCCTGCTTGTTCACCACTATAGGGTTTAGCAAGCGAGTAGAGCTGCTCTAAAGCACTCTCACGCAACGGGTCACTGCTGAGTGGTGGCTGCTTGGGTTTGCGATAGCGGATCACTGTGTAGCTTGTTACTAGCACTACAATAAACAATAGAGTCAGCAGCCACCAGCCCAGCGCTGGCGGCCACCAACTGATAGGTTCGGGTAAAATAATGGGTTGCAGTGTGTCAATGCTAATCATAGTGCGCCTTGGGTCGTGTATGGCGGGCGTAAGTTGATGACTTGTAATTGCTGCACGACGGGTTGTGCAGTGCTCAGCGGCAGCAGTGGTGCATTGAGTTGTTGCGCTAGTGTTTGCCAGGCGGTTTGATAGGCTGCGCCGATTTGCTCCCAATACTGGCGCACATATCGATTGTCTGTATTGAGGCGCACTCTGTGCTCACCTAAGCTAAATAGAGCGTTATCCATATGGGGTAAGCTGTGCTCAAGAGGGTCAGATAGGGGTAGTAAAATTAATTCAGCGTGTGTAGCTAAGTTGCGCAGTAGTTGGCTGGTTTCATCATTTAAATGCCGCTCGTTACAGATTAAAATCATTAAGCTGCCAGGTCGTGTTAGACGCTGCGCTTGCTGTAAAGCGTGTGGTAAAGGATTATTTAATGCCGATGTCATGGGTTGTTGTAGACGCTGATTGGCCTCGGTAATGGCCTGTAAAAAATGTAACACGCTACGTTTGTTGCGATGTACAGCAATCGCCTTTGCGCTGTTGTGGTCGAAAACTAAGCCACCAACGCGGTCATTGTGTTTAAGACTGGCCCAGGCAAATAAACTGGCCGCTTGGGCAGCAATAACCGACTTGAAACAGCCAGTGCTGGCAAAAAACAGGTGCAAGCTTTGCTCAACTAAAATAAAGGTTGGGCGCTCGCGTTCTTCATGAAAGACCTTAGTATGCACTGTCCCTGTTCGCGCGGTAACACGCCAGTCAATACTGCGCGCATCATCACCGGCTTGGTAGGCGCGCACTTGGTCAAAATCCATGCCGCGGCCGCGTAAGCGTGAGCGATGTAAGCCCAGTAAAGTGCTGCGTTGCAATGGCGTACTAAACAACTCAATGCGTTGTAAATAATGGCGCATATCCAACAGGTTATGCAGATCAATATGCGTGCGGCCATGCATTTCCATTAAGCGACTGCGACAATATTGAGTAAATGCTGTAGCACTTGGTCCTGATCAATGCCCGCGGCTTCGGCCTCAAACGATAAAATAATGCGGTGACGTAATGTGTCAAATAATACCGCTTGGATATCTTCTGGGCTGACAAAGTCGCGACCTGCCAGCCAAGCGTGCGCGCGGGAGCAGCGATCCAGCGCAATTGAACCACGCGGGCTGGCGCCAAAACGAATCCACTGGGCGAGCTCTGGATCAAATTTTGCCGGCGTACGTGTGGCAATCACCAGTTGCACGAGGTACTCCTCCATTGCATCGGCCATATATAAATTTAGAATCTCTTCTCGGGCGGCAAAGAGTGTGTCTTGGCTGAGCAGTTGCGTTGGTTTTTGTTCACCTTGCAGGGCGATGCTGCGTGACTGCTGGAGGATTTTTCGCTCAATCTGCGCATCAGGAAAACCAATTTTGACATGCATTAAAAAGCGATCCAGCTGTGCTTCCGGCAAAGGATAGGTGCCTTCTTGCTCAATTGGGTTTTGTGTCGCCAGGACTAAAAATAAGTTGGGCAGGGTGTAAGTATTATTGCCAATACTGACTTGATGTTCAGCCATCGCCTCAAGCAGTGCAGACTGTACTTTGGCGGGGGCACGATTGATCTCATCGGCTAAAATTAGATTATGAAATATTGGACCCTGTTGAAACTCAAACGAGGTGCTTTCAGGGCGATAAATATCAGTACCAGTGATATCCGATGGCAGTAAGTCAGGCGTGAACTGAATGCGTTGAAAGCTGGCCTCTAAACCTTCCGCCAAGTATTTGATAGCTTTAGTTTTAGCTAAGCCTGGCGCACCTTCAACCAGTAAGTGTCCGTTGGCCAACAAGGTAATTAATAGTCGATCAATCAGGCGTTCTTGGCCCAGTATTTGACTGGTTAAATAATTGCGTAACGCAAGTAAGGCTGCATGGGGTGACATAGGGTGCCTGTCCAATTCAGTGTTCTTAATTGCAGAGTGTAATGCATCTGCCTAGAAGATGGATATGTGCGGCAATACAGCGCTCTATATTGACTTAAAAAGGCGCGGGGCAGTTAAAGGCTAAATGCTCCTTTGAATGTGGGTGAGTGACACTCAATTCGCTTGAGTGTAGGCATAAGCGCGATGCGGCTGCAATCCCTTCTGCGTGGGCGTAGAGGCCGTCGCCTAAGATCGGATGCCCAATGGCTGCCATATGTACACGTAGCTGATGTGAGCGCCCTGTATAGGGTGTGAGCTCAATGCGGCAGTGGTCCGTATTGTGTTGCAGTACTTTCCATAAGGTTAGAGCGTACTTACCGAGCTCATGATCGACTATTTGGCGTGGTTTATTGGGTGGGTCATAACGCATGGGGAGCTCAACTTTGCCTTCATCTTGGGCAAGATCGCCCCAGCACAGAGCGGTATAGCGTTTATGCACTTCGCGGTCTTGAAATTGGCGTGACAACTCACGGTGGCTATCGGCATCTCGCGCAAGAATCATTAAACCTGTGGTTTCCCAGTCTAAGCGGTGCACGATCAGTGCATCGGGGTAGCCATTGTCTTGCAGGCGAGTGACCAAGCAATCCTTATTATCTTCAGCACGTCCGGGTACAGACAATAATAAAGTGGGCTTGTTAACTACTAAAATGTGAGCGTCGACATAGATGATTTCAATGCTGGATAGTGGCATAACATTCTCTATACATAAATTTGGCGGCTCAGTGGCCGCCAAATTGTTATTGCTTAGATAGCCTGAGTTTAGCGGTCAGGCAGGGTGATATTTAATTCTAAAATTGAACAGCTACCTTGGTTTTCTAGGGCGACTTGCACATGCTCTTGATCAATTTTTACATATTTACTGATCACAGCAACCAGTTCTTTTTGCAATGCTGGCAAATAGTCAGGCTCATCACGTTGACCGCGCTCGTGGGCGACAATGATCTGTAAGCGCTCTTTGGCCATGGATGCCGTGGGTGTTTTTTTACGGACTCTAAGAAAGTCAAAAATGCTCACTCTTTACCTCCGAACATGCGCTGGAGGAAGCCTTTTTTCTGAACATCCAGAAAGCGGTGCGGTACCTCTTTACCTAATAATCGATCAACAGCATCGCTGTATGCCTGGCCTGCATCACTTTCGTCGTCTAAAATAACCGGTATACCTTGGTTGGATGCTTTCAGGACCGCTTGTGACTCAGGAATCACACCGATCATTTGAATCGATAAGATTTCTTCAACGTCTTCAACACTGAGCATTTCACCGCGAGCAACACGCTCAGGGCTGTAACGAGTCAGTAATAAATGCTCACTAATAGGCTCACGACCTTCTTCAGCGCGCTTGGACTTACTTGACAGTAAACCCAACATGCGGTCTGAGTCACGTACTGATGACACTTCAGGGTTGGTCACAACAATAGCCGCGTCAGCTAAGTACATCGCTAAGTGCGCACCTTTTTCAATACCGGCCGGTGAGTCGCAAATCACAAATTCAAATTGCTCTGCCAGTTCAGTGAGGACTTTCTCTACGCCTTCAAGGGTCAGAGCATCTTTATCACGGGTTTGACTGGCGGCTAAAATATATAAATTTTCTAAGCGCTTATCTTTAATCAGTGCTTGATTAAGGGTGGCGTCGCCATTGATTACGTTAACGAAATCGTACACCACGCGGCGCTCGCAACCCATGATTAAATCAAGGTTACGTAGGCCAACGTCAAAGTCGACAATAACGGTTCTGTGTCCACGTAATGCTAGGCCAGTGCCGATTGCAGCGCTGGTAGTAGTTTTACCAACGCCGCCTTTACCTGATGTTACAACGAGAATCTTAGACAAGCGGATCACCTTATGAATTGAGTAAAGGGTGGTTGATGCGACTATTATAAAGTGTTAGTCACGGCAAAGGTATAGGTCAGAGTGCAGAGATGTCTAAGTGTTGATCATTTAGACATGTTTGTGTTGCTTTACCCCATAACGGGTCGCGTCGTAAGTCTTCTGCGAGCTTGTATTGCCCCGCTATAGATAGCATTTCCGCGCCCAGTTGTTGGCAGAAGATGCGTGCATCCGTATTGCCATTAATACCTGCTAGGGCACGTCCGCGTAAAGGGCCATATACATGAATATTGCCATCGGCTAACAGTTCAGCACCAGCGCTGACGGCTGCCATCACAATTAAGTCTGTATTTTTAGCATAAATTTGTTGGCCACTGCGCACGGGGTGCGTAATGATCTTGGCAGGAATGCCGCTGGGTTCAACTGGCGCTTCGACTGCGGCTGTGACACCTATTGGGCGCTCACGTGCACCGCTGGGCGGCATAACGGCTAAATCCAAGAGTTTGGCTTGCGCTAACTGTTCGGGGTCTTCAGTGCGTAAAGCTAGGGGCTGTAAGCCATGCTTGCGGCAGACAGCAAGTATCCGTGCAATATCTAGAGGTTCAACACTGGGCGCGCACTTATCTAGGGCCAAAACAATAGGGGCATCATGGAAAAATTGTGGCGCTTGCTCTGCTTTTTCAGCCAGTTGAGCATCGAGGCACTCAGGATCATTAGCTGAAAGTTCTAAAATCGTAAGGGCTAGCATGCTGCCTTTAAGTTGAAAGACCGGCGCTTTCTCAAGAGGATCTAAGTGGTTCATGGATAGCTCTATGCAATATTAAAAATTAAAAGGTTTATATCCTTAAGCATGGCAGGCTGCAAATGAATAAGCCATGTAGAATACGTATTTTTACGTTGTTTGGTATCTTGAGTATGAAAAATTTACAGTTCGATATCGCTTTTTTGCATCCGCGTTATTGGTTGCTGTGGTTCGGATTGGCGCTTTTGTGGCTGTTAACACAATTGCCTTATGTGGTTTTATTACGTTTGGGGCGTGTTTTAGGTGCTTTGATGCTGCGCTTTGCAGGCAGTCGTCGGCATATTGTGACCCGTAATATTGAATTGTGTTTCCCTCAACTCAGTGAGTCCGAGCGTCAGCATCTTATCCGTGAAAACTTTGCCTCAACCGGTATTGCTTTTTTTGAGATGGCCATGAGTTGGTGGTGGCCGAAAAAGCGTTTAAGCGCTTTAGTGCAAGTACAAGGTTTAGAGCATCTGCAAGCGGCACAAGCACAAGAGCAGGGCGTGATTTTAATGGCGATTCACTTTACTACGCTGGAAATTGGTGCGGCCTTATTAGGCCAACAGCATACGATTGATGGCATGTACCGTGCGCATAAGAATCCTGTATTTGATTATGTGCAGCGCCGTGGTCGTGAGCGTCATAATGCCGATGCTCAAGCGATTAAGCGCGAAGATGTGCGCGGTATGTTGAAAGTTTTGCGCCAAGGACGGGCTATTTGGTATGCGCCTGACCAAGACTATGGTCCTAAACAGAGCCTGTTTATACCGCTGTTTGGTGTACCGGCTGCTACAGTAACGGCGACCAGTAAATTTGCTAAATTAGGTCGTGCACTGGTGGTTCCGATGACGCAGACTCGTTTAGCCGATGGCCAAGGTTATTTAATTAAAATTGAGCCGCCCTTGCAGAACTTTCCGGGTGAGTCCGATGAGCAGGATTGCTTGCGTATCAATCAGTGGATTGAAAACGCCATAGCAAAGCACCCGGAACAATATTTATGGGCGCACCGCCGCTTTAAAACTCGACCTGAAGGTGAGGCAAAGTTGTATTGAAAAAAACAGAGCAAACCTCTGTACCTGACGTGGCGCTGGATGCTAATAAAGCAATCACAGGTTTGATTTTATCCGGTGGCGGTGCGCGTGCAGCCTATCAAGTGGGTGTGTTGGCGGCGATTGCTGACCTACTGCCTGAGTCAGCAGAGAACCCTTTTCCAGTGATTGTAGGCACCTCGGCTGGCGCAATTAATGCGGTGAGTCTGGCCTGTGGTGCACTCGACTTTCAGCAGTCCATTCGTAAGCTGACTTCGGTGTGGCAGGGTTTTAGTACGAATTTAGTCTATCGCACGGACTGGATCGGGGTGATGCGTCAGGCGGGACGTTTTGTCGCCCAGCATTTGCTCGGCTTTGGTCGAGGTGCAGACCCTGTGGCTTTATTAGATAACTCCCCCTTGCGAGAATTACTGCTTAAAGAGTTGGATTTTTCAGGTATTAATCTTGCTGTAGCGCGCCGTAAGTTACACGCAGTCGCGGTAACAGCCTTTGCTTATAAGTCCGGTCAAGCAGTGACGTTTTATCAAGGGCGAGGCAATATCGAGCCTTGGCAGCGCCATCGTCGCCATGGTGTGCCAACGCGTTTACGCATTGACCATCTTATGGCCAGTTCGGCGATTCCTTTGTTGTTTCCACCGGTACGTGTTGATCATGAATACTTTGGTGATGGTGCGGTGCGCCAAGCTGCGCCCATCAGTCCCGCATTGCATTTAGGTGCGCAGCGCGTGTTAGTGATAGGTGTGCGCAGTCAGACGCAAGAAGAGCAAATCATCCCGATGACTGCGCGTCCACCGAGCCTTGCGCAAATTGGCGGACATTTATTAAACAGTACGTTTATTGATAATTTAGAGTCTGACTTGGAATTGATGGGGCGCTTAAATAAGTTTGGCAGTATGTTGCCAGAGGCTGAGCGTAAGCAGCACTTAGGTCTGTCACCTGTGGATGTTCTGGTGATTGCCCCGAGTAAAAAGATTGATGATATTGCTGCGCGTCATCGACATCAGTTACCAGCATCATTGCGTTTATTTTTACGTGGGCCTGGCGCTATGCGTGCCAGTGGTGGCGGAGTGTTGAGCTATTTGTTGTTTGAGCGTGGCTATTGCAATGAGTTAATCGAGTTAGGCTACCAAGATGCAATGAGTAAAAAAGATGAGCTGATTGCTTTTTTAGGCATCAGCTCACCTTAATCATCGTTTGAGTTGTATATTAACTACCGTCAGCGTTTTTGCTACTGCTACGACTGGCCACTTGTTGGGTGCGGCAGTTTAAGTAAATCGAGCTTTGTAACCACTGCTGATCAGGGTACCAAGAAAACATAAACTGACCGCCTTTGAGTTTATCAATTACGGTGCGGGCAATTTCTGGGCGTACTGCTGGGCAACCTTGGCTGCGACCAATGCGACCTTGGCTTTTAATCCAGTCTGGATTGACATAATCAGCAGGGTGAATAACGATTGCACGTTCACGAGCGCGATCATTAAAACCAGGCTCTAAACCGTCCATACGCAATGAATAGCCATGTTTACCTTGGTAGCTTTCAGAGGTACGGAATAAGCCAATGCTGGATTGATGACTGCCGTTGGTATTGGAAAAACTGGTGGCAAAGTTATCGCCAGAGCGGTTACCGTGAGCAACAAAATCATTGAGTACAAGTTTTTTGCTGTGCAGATCGAAAATCCACAGACGTTTTTCACTTGAAGGCAAAGAGAAGTCAATCACCGCTAAACGTTTTGCGGGTTCGGCACCGTTATTGAGGGCGCATTGCATCGCGCTGAGTGCCGTGGATAGAACCTTCATATCCAGCGATGGGGCGGCGTTTTTAAGAGCGTTACTGAGCTGGGTGGGAAGTGTTGCGGCGGTTGCTGAAAGTGCAGAAAGACTGGCAGCCGCTAGAAAAAAAGTACGGATTAAAAAAGGACGAAGCATATAAATAGTCTCGTTTTGGCACATTGAGTGCTAAGTAAAAAACATCGGGCTAGAGTTCATCACTGCACATGTGTCTGTGCTGTATTTATAATTGTGATACAACGTGCATTATAGGCGTCTATCTAATGCGATGCGCATTTAGGTCGCACATCTTACCAGCCCATTGAATGGATCCAAACCTTTGCTGAAAAAACATACCTGGTTGGCTTTAGCCATTATTGGCATTACACACAGTACATTCAGTTGGGCGCAACCGAGTAACAGCGCGCAAACACTGACTGAAACGCTGAGTGCGTTGCCACAAGCCTGCGCGCAATCAACAATTGACCGTTTGTCGGATCAGTCGATTAAGCGACTACAAGCATTCTATCAGGCCGTTGGCAATACGCCGCTGTGGCAGGATGCCGCCCAGCGTCAACAGCTTGCAGAGCTGCTGCTGGATACTCGCTATGACGGTTTAGAGCCCACAATGTATCAATTGCACCGTCTGACGACTTATGGGCAGCCAGCCTCTCAGTCTGCACACTATTGCAATGAACTGCTGATCAGTCATGGTTACCTGCAAGCACTGCAGCACTTACGTGATGGTGTTCTTGATCCTGAAGTTGTTGAGCCGTATTGGTACGAAGAGGCGGTCAAGCAGCCTGTGCGCAGTTCAATTGTAGAGACTGCAGTGGTTGGCCTCAATGGTTTGGCGCACAGTTTTGCTCAGGTGCGGCCTAAGCACCAAAGCTATCAGGCGTTGCGCGAGATTTTAAAAAGTAACGACGTGCTGGCTCAAGCAGAGTGGGGGACAGTGCCTGTTGAGGGCAAGTCGCTGCGTGTGGGGGATCGGGATGTACGGGTGCCGCGCCTAGAAGAACGCTTGCGTTTGTCTGGGTATCTTGAGGCAACTGCGGTCGAGGTAGAAGATGTTACTCAGGCTTTAGATGTTGCAGAAATCGCAGATATGCTAGACAGCTCAGTTGATACAGCAAACATGATTGTTGATCCGCTGCTTTACACTGAGGCACTTGCGACTGCGGTTAAGTTTTTCCAACAAGATCATTATTTAGAAGATGATGGCATTGTTGGACCCGCCACGCTGCGTGAGTTAAATATCAGTCCTGAGCAACGTCTGCAGCAAGTGCGAGTTAACTTGGAGCGTTTTCGTTGGCTGGATAAGCAGTTGGAGCCAACTATGTTGGTTGTTGATATTGCTGGCGCTCGTTTATTGTATTTTCGTGATGGCCATATCGTCTGGCGCACACGCACTCAAGTGGGCACAGTGCGTCGACAAACCCCGTTGTTGAAGTCGCGTATTACCCATTTAACCATCAATCCAACTTGGACTGTGCCGCCAACTATTTTGCGCGAAGATAAAATCCCTGCTATTCGCCGTGATATTGGTTATTTAGCGCGCACGAATATGAGTGTGCTGGATTACCAAGGCAATGTGCTCAATCCGCATAGCATTAATTGGCAGGCGCCATCAGGCATTATGCTGCGCCAAGGCCCAGGACCACAGAATGCACTGGGTCTTGTTGCAATTCGTTTTGCCAATCCATTTACTGTGTACTTGCACGATACGCCCAGCCAGCATCTCTTTGGCCGCTCTACACGGACAGTCAGTTCAGGATGTGTACGCGTTGAAGACGCACAAAAGCTGGTTGATCAATTGTTGTTTGATGCGACAGATGAAGAGCGCGAGCGGATTGTACAAATTCAGAACAGCGGAAAAACACGTAATGTTAATTTACCGAAACCCATCCCTGTACTCCTAGCGTACTGGACGGTTGAAGTGGATATGGATAATCGCTTACGTTTCCGTAGTGACAGTTATGGTCATGATGCGAAGATTGCTACAGCACTGAAGGCTGTACAACGTTAAATAGACATCAGTGTGACTGAAACAAAAAAGCCGTTACTTATAAAAGTAACGGCTTTTTTTATTGCGTATTATTTACTTCTTTGGCTCGCTGTCGGCATCAAGATCGAATGATCTTTCTAACCATAGCGCATTAATAATGGCCATGCTGCAAGCTAATAGTACGCCTAAAATCCAAGTGAAATACCACATAAAACACCCCTTAAATCATTTGGTGAAGCAGTGTAGCCGCTTCAGGTAAGCCTTAGCGTTAGCATCTTGGCTTATAAGCGGTGCGGGTTTGTTAGCTCGCACCGCTGATTTGGCATCTATTAATAGAGGCCGTGCGGGTTATCTTCAATATCTGAGACTTTAACAGTGCCCCACATTTTGATGTAACTCCATAAGGTGTACGCCAAAATAATTGGAACAAAGATTGCCGCTGCAATAAACATAATACCTAAGGTTTTATGGCTGGATACAGCGTCCCACATGGTTAAGCTTGATGCTGGATCAATGCTGGATGGCATCAGGAATGGGAACAGTGCAAAACCCGCAGTACAGATAGCACCGGTAATCGCCAGTGACGAACCTAAGAACGCTACAGCAGAACGACTACTTGCTGCACCCAATAGAGCCAATACACCACCAGCAATACCAATAATCGGACCTAAGATCATGATTGGGTAGGTTGAATAGTTCGCTAACCAGCCAGGGTTATTGCGCTCAACAACTTTACCTAATGGATCAATAGCACCGTTAAAATCAATCACTGATGCAACTGTGTAGCCGTCAATGCCTACCCACAACCACAAGCCCGCACCGATAAAGGTGACTAGGAATGCAATTGAGAAGAACTTAGCAGCAGCACGTGAGCGATCAAAAACCTGCTCATCAGTACGCATCATCAACCAGGTTGCACCGTGTGTAGTCAGCATTGCGACACTGACTAAACCAGCCAAGATACCAAACGGATTCAACAGACCGAAGAAATTACCGGTGTAGCTGATACGCATGGTTTCATCAAGCATAAAGGGTACGCCGAGGAACAGGTTACCAAAGGCAACACCAAACACCAATGAAGGTACAAAGCTACCTACACAGAGTGTCCAGTCCCAGCGTGTACGCCAGTTAGCGTTATCGATCTTACTGCGGTAGTCAAAACCGACAGGGCGTGTGAATAGTGCAAACAGTACCAGTAACATCGCCCAGTAAAAGCCTGAGAAAGACGCGGCATAGACCACGGGCCAAGCGGCAAATAAGGCGCCGGCTGCGGTCACTAACCAAACTTGGTTACCGTCCCAGTGTGGCGCAATGGTGTTAATCACCACACGGCGCTCACTGTCTGTCTTGCCAACGAAAGGCAATAAAATTACTGTACCTAAGTCAAAGCCATCAGTTAAGGCAAAACCAATTAGCAAGACGCCAACCAGTACCCACCAGATGATTTTTAGAGTTTCGTAATCAAACATTTCGTCACTCCCTATACGTTCTTAGTTGTGTTTTGTTCGAAGTGGTAGCGGCCTGTGTGCAAGCAGCTTGGACCCTTACGCGCAAAACGAATCATTAAGAACATTTCAATGATAATTAACACAGTGTAAATCGCGGCGATTGCTATAATCGAACCCCAAACATCTGCTACGGAAAGTGATGAGGCAGACAGGAACGTTGGCAGTACTTCACCAATGGACCAGGGCTGACGACCCATTTCAGCAACATACCAACCTGTTTGTACACCGACCCAAGGCAACGGCAAGCTCAACAGAGCAAACTTAAGCAACCAAGGCTTGTGTTCTTGGTTGTGTCGTGTAGATGCCCAGAACGCTAAGCCAAACAGAACCAACATTAAGAAACCAGCACCGACCATGATACGGAATGCCCAGAATAGGCTAGGTACGTGTGGAATCGTATCTGCTGCAGCTTGTTTGATTTGCTCTTCAGTCGCTTCAGAAATATTTTCTGTATAGCGTTTCAGTAGTAAGCCATAACCAAGGTCTGCTTTAACTTCGTCAAACAAAGCGATGTTTTCAGGCGTATTGTCACCTGAACGCAATGTTTTTAAACGCTCACTGGCAATAATACCGTTACGGATACGCACTTCATGCTGAGCAATTAAATCTTTGATACCCAGTACTTCAGTATCCAACGAGCGTGTTGCAATAATACCCATAGCGTATGGGATTTTAATTGCGTAGTCCGTTGTCTGGGTTTCCATGTTAGGCAAACCAATCAAAGTAAAGGCAGCAGGTGCTTCTTCTGTATGCCACTCAGCTTCAATAGCGGCGAGTTTGGTTTTCTGTACGTCACCAATCTCATAGCCTGACTCATCACCCAGAATAATAACTGAGAGAATTGCGGCGGTACCAAATGCTGATGCAATCGCAAACGAACGACGAGCGAAGCCCATGTCACGTTTTTTCAGTAAGTACCAGCTAGAGATTGCTAAAACAAAGATTGAACCGGTTACATAGCCTGCAGCAACAGTGTGAACGAATTTAACTTGTGCAACTGGGTTGAAGATCAATGCAGCAAAGTCGGTGACTTCCATACGCATTGTTTCATAGTTAAATTCCGCACCGACTGGGTTTTGCATCCAAGCGTTAGCGACCAGAATCCACAGTGCTGATAAGTTTGAACCAATGGCTACTAACCACGTCACAGCTAAGTGCTGGCGTTTGCTGAGGCGATCCCAACCAAAGAAGAACAAACCGATAAAGGTTGATTCTAGGAAGAACGCCATTAGGCCTTCAATGGCTAAAGGCGCACCGAAAACGTCACCAACATAGTGACTGTAGTACGACCAGTTCGTACCGAATTGGAACTCCATGGTCAAACCTGTGGCAACACCAATGGCAAAGTTAATACCAAAGAGTTTACCCCAGAAAAGCACCATGTCTTTGTACACTTCTTTGCCTGTTAAGACATAGACTGACTCCATAATGGCCAGCAAGAATGCCAGACCAATAGTCAAAGGTACAAAAATAAAGTGATACATTGCTGTCATCGCAAATTGAAAGCGGGACAGTTCAATAAGAGATTCCGAGATCATTGTGCATACCCCCGGGGAATGGTTGATACCGATATAACACTGCAAGCTTGTAAGCAGGCAGAACCTGTTACATGCACAGAAGTGCTTTTATAGTGAGTGAAGCGATGCATATTTAGCGCTCTTTTAGCATATACGACATTTGTATTATGTCACTTATAGCTTCATGAAAGGCAACTAAGCACTGGTACCTGTTGTCGCAGTGTGCATTTAAGCGCAGTAGGAAAGTGTTAGTAAGGTAAATGAGAACGGGTTACAAATTGATTGCGAAGTTTTTATAAAATGCTTTATAAAGGCGGGCCCGCTCAGTGTATTCACTCAGCGGGTCTTAGAGCGGTATTAGTGTTCGTTTAGAGTAAACGCAGTCAAAGTAAAGGTCGGTATACCTATATCTTGCATTAACTGTGAACCTTCAAGTTCCGGTAGATCGATAATGGCAGCCACTTCATAAACGCTTGCGCCCATTCTGCTGATTAAGCGAGCTGCAGCAACAAATGTACCGCCACTGGCGATAATGTCATCAATCAGCAGCACCTTGTCGCCTTTACAGAGGCTATCTGCATGCACTTCTAGAGTGGATTGCTCGTATTCCGTATCGTATGGCTCACTCAGTACATCCGCTGGCAGCTTACCTTGCTTGCGAAACAGTACCAGCGGCTTGTTCAGTTCATAGGCAATCGTTGAGCCTAATAAAAATCCGCGCGACTCAATTGCACCCACGTGGGTGAAGTCGCTTTCTACATAACGCTGAACTAAACCATCAATCACCATACGCATCGCTTTTGGCGACTGGAAGAGTGGGGTGATGTCACGAAAAATGATGCCCTTTTTAGGGAAATCAGGAATGGGACGAATTAAAGATTTAATTGCAAATTCATCGAAAATCATATGTTGAGCCTCCAGAGGACAGGTCAGTTATCTAATTTGCCGCCTGCTAATTCACAGATTTCAATCAGGTTTATGAGATTGATTTCTTTTCCTTCTGCGATTAACAGTCCATTTTGCTGGAAGCGAGTAAACACCCGCGACACAGTTTCTACAGCTAGACCTAAGTAGTTACCAATTTCGTTGCGCGACATAGCTAAGCGAAATTGCTGCGGTGAGTAACCACGCGCACGAAAGCGTGCAGAAAGATTGACTAAAAATGTAGCGATGCGTTCATCGGCAGTTTTTTTGGAGAGCAGCATCATCATTTGCTGATCATCACGGATTTCACGGCTCATAATGCGCATGAGTTGGCGACGCAGCTGCGGTAAGTTAGCGCTGATTTCATCGAGTCGTTCAAAAGGAATTTCACAAATTGATGTGGTTTCTAATGCAACAGCAGAGGCGGGATAGAACTCTGAATCCATACCTGACAAACCTACCAGTTCACTGGGCAAATGGAAGCCTGTGACTTGTTCTTCACCGTTGTCGGTGACGCTAAAAGTTTTGAGACTGCCGGAACGCACTGCATAGACTGAAACAAAAGGATCGCCTTGGCGAAAGAGGAATTCACCTTTTTTGAACGGCCGACCACGTTTCACAATATTGTCGAGGGTGTTCATATCTTGTAAGTCTAATGACAGGGGGAGGCATAGCGTGGCTAAGCTGCAGTCTTTGCAATGCGCTTGGTGCGGGCTACGCACATTGATTATTTCTGCCATGCCAAGTTTCCTGATCAAGATTATAAGTCAATATTTGCGCTTAAGATTACCTTAGGCGGCATAAAGCTGCCACTTTGTTTATTGTGTGGCAGCAATCGTAACTTTTACACAGTCGTTTTGACTGTTTTATAATCAGGTTGAGAAGGGCTAGATCACCTGTGTGCTGATGCTCTAACTTTTAGGCGCTGCAGTTATTAAACAATTGGCAGACGCTAAAGGTTAACAAACGTCCTTGTGTTGTTATTTGCAGAGAGTGATCAGTGAGATGGAGTAGGCCATCGCTGTCCATCTGCAGCAACTGTGGCCACTGCTGTTTAAAATAGTCTTTAGCTTGGAAGCCGTAGCGCTGCTCAATAGGAGTGAAGTCAACATAGAATTGGCAGTTGAGGGCCTGAGTAATAGCGAGGCTGATTTTTTTATCAGTGCTGCACAATACACCCTGTGCAGGGGGCAGTTGCTGGGCATCACAGGCGCTTTGATAGCGAGTCATATCAGGGGTGTTGCGGTAGTAAAGATCACCGATTTTGCTGATCGCCGCTGCGCCAAAGCCAAGGTTATCAGCGCCTGTGAGAGTGGTGTAGCCCTGTACAGTCTGCTGCAAGATGCCGTCTTCTTGCGCTATGGTTAAATCATCATCAGCCAGAGCAAAACTATCCATGCCAATATATTGGTAGTCAGCTTGGCTAAGCTGTTCTAAAGCTGTTTGCAGTATCTGTGCGTTTTCTGCCGAACTGGGTAAGCTTTTTTTATCAATGCGCTTCTGTATGGGGTGTTGCTCAGGGTGGTGATGGAAGCCTTGGAGGATAATGCGGTCAGGTGCCAGCTGTATAATGTTGCTTAGGGTCTGAGTGAATGACGGCACTGTTTGTTTAGGTAAGCCATACATCAAACTGATACTGACGTTACGAAACTGTAATGTGCGCGCGGCCTCAACAAGAGTTTGCGTCTGCTCAGGGTTGTGTAAGCTATTGATCGCACGTTGTACATCAGGGTCAAGCGCTTGCACCATAATATTAATATGGTTAAAACCGATCTCACGCAGTACGCCCATGGTTGCCCAGTCGGTTTCACGCGGGTCAATATCAATGCTGTAGTGGCTAAAGTTATTGCTAACGATGGTGAAATTATCCTGTAGGCAACGCATCAACTGCCGTAACTCCATAGAGTTTAAAAATGTCGGTGTACCACCGCCAATATGCAATTGAGTGATCGGTTGTTCGCTGCTGATATGCAGTGCGACCATACGAATTTCTTGCTCTAAGCTCTTTAAGTAGGCGGTGCTGCGACTTCGGTCTTTGGTAACAGTGGTTTTTTGTGTGCAGTGATAGCAGGCATTGGCGCAAAACGGGATGCTAATATTAAGCGCCAAAGGTCTTTTTGCTGTACGGCTGGCTTCTAAGGCGTTGCAGCGATCCAAAGCACTGACAGGCAGCTTGAATTGCTCGAGTGCAGGGTTATGCTTATCTAAACAATAGTACTTGTTAAATAAGGCAGCATTCCAACCTGTACTCTTAG
The DNA here is from genome assembly GCA_035271365.1 of Thiopseudomonas sp. Lineage (GTDB taxonomy): Bacteria > Pseudomonadota > Gammaproteobacteria > Pseudomonadales > Pseudomonadaceae > Denitrificimonas. Next base: position 32,746 of record DATERS010000159.1, on the reverse strand, counting down.
TCATGATCATCAACCCTTTGATAATTCGCATTTTTAGCGAGTATAGGCTCAGATTAAGGGGTGGCTGTTGATCTGTATCATGCTGTTTTATTTATCAATGATTAACTCAGTGTCCCATCAGCCAGTGTTGGTGTGGTCCAGGTAAAGTCCATAAACCATATAAAATAACCATGGCACCGGCGGCATAGCGAACATTTTGTTTGCGTAAAAATGCGGTGACGCGCTCAGCCGCTAAACCTGAAGCCAGCAAAACCGGCCATGTGCCTAAACCAAAGGTAAACATGAGAAGGGCGCTGGTTGCAGCGTCACCTTGGCTTGCCGTCCAAAATAAGGTGCTGTACACCAAGCCGCAAGGCAGCCAGCCCCAAAGAGCGCCGAGTAGCAATGCATGAGGCGTACTTTTAACGGGGAGTAAGCGTCCGGCGAGGGGTTGAATATATTTCCAAATATGGCGACCCATTTTTTCAAGATGGGTTAAACCATGCCACCATCCTGCTAAATAGAGGCCTAAGCTAATTAGCAGGAGTGCCGCAACAATGCGCAGCGCCTCAGCCGCAGGAGTTTGCTCGACAGCCCAGCCCAGCAAGCCAAATAAGAAACCGGCTACGGCATAGCTACTGACGCGTCCAAGGTTATAGGCAATAATCATACGCAAGCGTTTGTGCTGTTGCTCTGCTGGGATGCTTAAAGTCAGTGCTCCCATTAAGCCGCCGCACATGCCTAAACAGTGGCCTGCACCGAGCAGGCCAAGAATAAATGCTGAAGCTAATAGGGGGAGCAAATCAGTCATGTTGCTGTTTATCCGTCGTTTCGTCAGGCGTACTGTCATGTTTCATGCCTGCGGTGTGCATTGGGTCTTCGTCATCAAATAAAATGCTGTGTGCAGGGCCGTCTAAGTCTTCATATTGGCCATTGTCGACCGCCCAGAAAAATAAGCGAATCGCTAATGCCACAAGAATCAAAGCGGCGGGAATCATTACATATAGAGCGGCCATCGTATGCCTCGCTAAAATAAATTAAAGTGTCTCTTGAAATCAAGTGAGTCGCAGCGCGTTTAAAACCACCAGTAATGAGCTGATCGACATACCAAATGCGGCCCAGCCAGGGGTGACCCAACCAAGGGCAGCAAATGGAATCACTAAGCCATTGTACAGCGTAGCCCAGGCCAGATTTTCTATTATCACGCGGCGAGTTTTTTTGGCAACGGCCAGTGCGCTGACCAAACTGCTAAGACTGTTGGATAGTAAAATGGCATCCGCTGTGGTTTTAGCAAGATCACTGGCGCTGCCCATCGCAATACTGATATCAGCAGCGGCGAGTACTGGCACATCATTGACGCCATCACCCAGCATTAAAACGTGGCGGCCTTGGCTGTGTAACTCTTTAAGCACTTGCAGTTTATCGTCAGGTGTTAGACCTCCACGCGCATCAGTGATCTGCAGTTGCTCGGCGATCTGCTGCACCATGGGCGAACTGTCACCTGAGAGTAACAGTACTTGCCAGCCGCGTGCACGACATGTTTCCAGTAGTGCAGGAGCGTCTTCACGCAACTTATCATCTAAGGCAAACCAAGCCAGAGCGTGTTGCGAGTCACCCAGTAACAGCCATTGGCCGGCCTGACTGGGCATTTCGGGGGTAGGGTAGTTGCCGAGTGCACTGACATAGTCCGGGCGACCAATGCGCAATTGCTGGCCATTCACCCAACCTTCTAGGCCTAAACCGGGTGCGCTTTGCACGTCTTGTGCTGTCGTTGTTGTACGGCCAAATGCACGGGCAATAGGGTGTTCAGAATGGCTTTCCAGTGCGGCAGCCAGTTCTAAACACTGAGTTTCATTGAGTTGAGCTAAAAGTGAAACCTGCTTTAAGGTTAATTTGCCTTCGGTGAGTGTGCCGGTTTTATCAAAAATAACCGTATCCACTTTCTGAAAACTTTCCAGTACATGGCTTTTAGTAATCAGCAGGCCCAGCTTATGCAGTGAGCCGGTTGCCGCAGTGAGCGCGGTGGGGGTTGCCAGCGATAAAGCACAGGGGCAGGTGGCAACTAACAGCGATAATACAATCCAGAAAGCCCGAGAAGAATCAATCTGTAACCAGATTAAACCGACTACTGCAGCAATCAAGAGCACGCTAATTAAGAACCACTGGGCAACAGTATCAGCCAGCTCAGCAAGGCGCGGCTTAAGTGATTGCGCCCGTTCTAATAAACGCACAATTGCTGAGAGCTGCGTCTCTTCACCTAAGGCTAAAACATCAATGGTCAGCGGGCCTTCAATATTCAGCGTGCCGGCAACAACTGTATCGCCAGGTTTTTTAGCTAAGGGCAGGTATTCGCCGGTTAGCAATGATTCATCGATGCTGGATGTACCTGAGGTAATGCAGCCATCAGCAGGAATTAAACTGCCGGGAGGGACCAGCAATTGGTCACCTTTGCGTAATTCGCTCAGTAAAATACGCTCACTGCTGCCGTCTGCATTTACGCGCAGACATGAAGCGGGTAGTAAATTTACCAATTGAGAGGTGGCTGCAGAAGTACGCTCACGTGCGCGTCGCTCTAGATAGCGCCCTGATAATAAAAACAGAGCAAACATACCTGCGGCATCAAAGTAGAGATCGCCTTGGCCTGTCAATGTTGACCAGATTCCCGCCGCATAGGCTCCAGCAATCGCCAGTGAAACCGATACATCCATGGTTAAGTGGCGTGTCCGTAAATCACGCAAGGCGCCGTGGAAAAATTCACTGCTGCAATAAAATACGATGGGTGTGGTGAGAATTAAACTGACCCAGCGCAGCAGGCGGTCCATTCCTTCAGATAAATCAAGGTTGAACTCAGGCCACGTGGCCATGGAGGCCATCATCACCTGCATCCACAATAGACCTGCGACACCCAGCTTACGTAGCGCACGGCGATTATCTATTTGCATTTGTTGGCTGACCGTATCGGGTTGCCAAGGGTGGGCGGCATAGCCAATATGACGAATGGTCTTGAGCAGTTCAGATAATACAATCTGCTCTGCATCCCATTGAATCGATAAACGATGGTTGCTGAGATTCAGCGAGGTATCGATCACACCAGGTAGTTGCTTAAGGTGTTTTTCGATCAACCAACCACACGCCGCACAGGTAATACCTTCGATCAGCAGTTTGGTTTCGCTGATCTTGCCTGAAATGCTAACAAAAGGTTTTTGAATATCTTCGCGATCAAGTAGCAGAAGTTCGTCAGGCAGGACACCGGGCAGCGCTTCAGGGTTAGATGAAGATTCGCTGCGGTGTAAATAATAACTTTCGAGTCCGCCGGCAATAATGGTTTGCGCCACGGCTTGGCAGCCTGGACAGCAAAAAACGCGGGATTCCTTTAACACAACAGCCGTAAAGGCATCACCTGTTAAAACAGGTAAGCCGCAGTGATAACAGGATAAAGGCGCAACCATAATAGTCAGCTATCGATAAGTGAAGCAGCTTTTAGCATGCTGTATTACAGCAAGAGAGCCAGTTGAGCTCAATTGCTTAAGCGAATAGATTGACCGTTCTGCAGAGTGTGCTCTTCAAATAAGCGCCAATCAGCACCTTCTTCTTGACCCAGAATTTCGACAAAACGACGGCCTTGAATTTCGTCCTCTAAGAGGCCACGGTACAGGTCACCGCCTGCCGGCTGTAAAATAATACGGCGGTCTTTCTTTTCTTGAGTGGGTGAAATTAAGTTAAGTACTAACTGCTGGGGACGACTTTGGCCTGAGATCACAAGTTCGACCTGACCGGTCGTGTTATCTAGGTTGAGCGTTCCTGTCATTTCGAGTTGCTCAGCAAGCTTTTCGCGCTCAAGAGAGGTGTTAATGCCTTTACCGACATCATAGTAGTTATCGACCACTAGGCTGTCGGCATTACGGATTGCTATCGTCAATAAAGACAGCCCGAGTACCACAGAGAAACTGAGCATACCAATGATAAACCAAGGCCAAACTTCTTTATACCAGGGTAAAACATTGTCTTCGGGCTGCATACAATATCCTTTAATTAACGAATGGTTGGACCAAGGAAGCGACTTTCTGCTGTTCTGGTAATATTTGCATCATCTTCAGAGTGAACTTTAAATTCAATCTTATTGGTGCTTGAGGGCAAGTCTTCTGGGGCAACTGAGATGGATACAGGAACCGTTAGAATCTCACCTGCTGCAGCCATAACATGCTGCTTACCTTCAAGAGTTAAGCCTTTTAAGCCGCTGGCCTCAATCATAAAGACATGGTCTTTTTGATCTTTGTTCATCACTTTAATAGTGTAAACGTTTTCAATGCGAGCTTCTTGATTTTCACGGTAAGGCGTGCGGTCTTTGATCACGTTGAGTTCAACTAAGTTGCGGTTGAAAACTGTGTAGCCAAACAAGCTACTCATGACCAATAGCGCTACAGCGTAACCAATTAAGCGCGGACGAACCATCTTGGTTTTCTGGCCGGATAAGTTATGCTCAGTGGTATAGCTGATCAGTCCTTTTGGATAGCCAACTTTAAGCATGACATCATCGCAGGCATCAATACAGGCTGCACAACCGATACAGGCGATCTGTAAACCGTCACGAATATCAATACCTGTTGGGCAGACATGCACGCACAGTTTACAGTCAATACAGTCACCTAAGCCTTGTGCTTTGTAGTCGCTGCCTTTCTTACGGGGACCACGATTCTCACCACGCTCAGGGTCATAAGAAACAATCAGCGTATCTTTATCAAACATTACACTCTGGAAGCGCGAGTAAGGGCACATATGGATGCACACTTGCTCGCGTAAAAAACCAGCGTTGAGGTAGGTCAATAAAGTGAAAAAGCCAAACCAAAAGTAAGCCCAACCCCCTGCAGCACCAGTAATCAGTTGCAGTGGTAGTTCACGAATCGGAGTGAAGTAGCCAACAAAGGTAAAACCGGTTAGCGCGCCGATACTCACCCATAGGGCATGCTTAGCGGTTTTACGCATCAACTTGTTAGCAGACATAGGTGCTTTATCAAGCTTCATGCGCGCGTTGCGGTCACCTTCAGTGACTTTTTCGCACCACATAAAAATCCATGTCCAGACGCTTTGTGGGCAGGTATAGCCGCACCAAACACGTCCAGCAAACACGGTAATAAAAAATAAGCCAAAGGCACAAATAATCAGCAGCCAAGACAATAGCATAAAGTCTTGTGGCCAAAATGTTGCACCAAATACATAGAATTTTCGCTCGGGTAAATTCCACCAAACAGCTTGGCGGTCGCCCCACTGCAACCATGCAGTTCCGAGAAATAGAGCAAAAAGAAATAAGCCAGAAACGATACGAATATTACGAAAAATGCCCGTAAATGCACGGGTATAAATTTTTTCACGTTTAGCGTACAGGCTTGTACTTTCGTTGCTTGAAGTGATATTTTTTACAGGTATTTTTTCAGTCATCAGGTTGTACCGGTGCGGTTTTTAAAAGATCCGGCCAGTAGAACTGGCCGGAACAAACTTATAACTGCTTTATATGGTACGCCTGCTGAGGGTCCAGCAGAGAGTGACAGCATGTCGCAGGGATCATTTACTGATCTTGCGACTCATTGGATAGGCTGTATACATAAGCAGCTAATAAGTGAACTTTGTCATTGCCTAGGAAGTCAGCTTGCGCAGGCATTTGACCGTTACGGCCATGACGAATGGTTTGTTGAACTTGAGCAAAGCTCGAGCCGTACAACCATATTCTGTCTGTTAGGTTAGGTGCACCAAGCATCTGGTTACCTTTACCGTCTGGGCCGTGACAGGCTACACACATTGTGTTGTAAGACTGTTGACCTGCTTCAAGATCAATACCTTCTGGATTTTTCAATCCTGATAGGCCACGTACATAGCCAGTCACGTTTTTGACGCCTTCGTTACCTAAAGCAGCTTCCCAGCCTGGCATTGCGGCTACACGACCGTTCATAATTGACGTTTTAATGGTTGTAGGCTCGCCGCCCCAAATCCAATCATTATCGGTCAAGTTAGGGAAGCCGTGTGCACCTTTTGCATCAGAACCGTGGCATACAGAACAGTGCGCAGAAAAGAGGCGTCCGCCCATTTTTAAAGCGTCATCATCTTTAGCAACATCTTCAATCGGCATTGCAGCATATTTAGCAAAAATAGGGCCGTATTTACCATCAGCCTTAACCATTTCGCGATCATATTGCTTAGTTGAAGTCCAACCGCCTTCATAACCTGGCAAAACACCTTTCCAGTTACCCATACCAGGGTAAAGAACAAGGTAGCCGACAGCAAAAATGATAGTACCGACAAACAACATAAACCACCAGCGTGGTAAAGGGTTGTCGTATTCTTCAATGCCATCGTAGACGTGACCTAAGGTTTCATCCGTTGTATCACTGCGTTGACCTTTACGTGTCGCAAAAATGAGCCACGTTATGGCCAGAATAGTACCGCTCGTAAGAATTACGATGTACCAATTCCAGAAAGAAGTCATGGGTTGTTGCTCCTGGATGTGTCTTTGTTCGGCTTGTTACTAGAGCTTGGTTCTTCGTCAGCGAAGGGTAAGTTAGCAGCCTCATCAAAGTTTGATTTACGCTTGTTGTTGTAAACCCAAAACACCATTCCAATAAAAGCTACCAGAAGGAGTAGTGTACCTGCGCCGCGAAGAAATCCAATGTCCATTAACGTTACCGTTTACTCTTAATAGATGTACCAAGTACCTGCAGGTAGGCTACAACAGCCTCCATTTCAGTCTTGCCCTTAACTGCTGCAACTGCACCGCTGATGTCAGCATCGGTGTAAGGCACGCCTAACCAGCGCATGGCTTCAATTTTAGCAACGGTATCTCTGCCGTCTAATTTGTTTTCTACTAACCAAGGGTAAGCAGGCATCTTAGACTCAGGTACAACGTTACGTGGGTTGTAGAGGTGAGCACGGTGCCAGTCATCAGAGTAACGACCACCAACGCGCGCCAAGTCTGGCCCAGTACGCTTAGAGCCCCATAAGAATGGGTGCTCATAGACGCTTTCGCCCGCTACAGAGTAGTGACCGTAACGCTCGGTTTCAGCACGGAAAGGACGAATCATCTGTGAGTGGCACTGAACGCAACCTTCACGGATATAAATGTCGCGACCTTCCAGTTGCAGAGCTGTGTAGGGCTTTAAACCCTCCACAGGCTCATTTACTAAGTCTTGGAAGAACAGCGGTACGATTTGTACCAAGCCACCAATACTGACCGCAATCACCATAAAGAGCGCGAGTAAACCAACGTTTTTTTCAACGCGTTCATGATTTTTCATTAGTGAGCGCCTCCAACAGTAAAGCGTGCAGCGGCATTCGCTTTCTCAATGTCTGACGAACGTACAGTGCGCCATACGTTGTATGCCATAAATAGCATACCGGCTAAGAAGAATGTGCCACCAATCATACGTACCATGTAACCGTAGTGACCTGCTTCTAACGCTTCCACAAAGGAATACGTCAGTGTGCCGTCTTGGTTAATTGCACGCCACATCAGGCCTTGCATAATACCGTTGACCCACATTGAAGCGATGTACAGTACGGTACCAATAGTTGCTAACCAGAAGTGCGTGTTAATCAGCGCGATACTGTACATCTGGTCACGACCAAAGACGCGAGGAATCATGTGATACATCGAACCAATGGTAATCATCGCAACCCAACCTAGAGCACCAGCGTGTACATGACCAACAGTCCAGTCAGTGTAGTGCGATAGGGCGTTTACAGTTTTAATCGCCATCATCGGACCTTCAAAGGTCGACATGCCGTAGAAGGCGAGCGATACAACAAGGAAACGTAGGATTGGGTCAGTACGCAGCTTATGCCATGCGCCGGACAGCGTCATCATACCGTTGATCATACCACCCCATGATGGAGCCAATAAGATCAGCGACATAGCCATACCTAAAGACTGAGCCCAGTCTGGTAAAGCAGTGTAGTGCAAGTGGTGTGGGCCGGCCCAAATGTACAGAGAAATCAGTGCCCAGAAGTGCACGATTGATAAACGGTACGAGTAGATCGGACGCTCAGACTGCTTAGGTACGAAGTAGTACATCATGCCCAAGAAACCAGTGGTCAAGAAGAAACCAACGGCGTTATGTCCGTACCACCACTGAACCATGGCGTCTGTAGCGCCTGAGTACAGCGAGTAGGACTTAAACCAAGTCACTGGAATCGACATGTGGTTCACGATATGCAACATGGCAGTTACAATAATGAACGCGCCGTAGAACCAGTTACCCACGTAAATATGTGATGTTTTACGTTTGGCAATGGTACCAAAGAAAACAATCGCATAAACCACCCAGACAACGCCCAATAGAATAGCGATAGGCCACTCTAACTCAGCGTATTCTTTCGTAGTTGTGTAACCCAATGGCAATGTGATTGCCGCCATTAGAATCACAACCTGCCAACCCCAGAAGGTGAAAGCAGCGAGTTTGTCTGAAAACAAACGTGTTTGCGATGTGCGCTGAACCACATAATAAGATGTGGCGAACAGTGCGCTACCACCAAATGCAAAAATAACTGCGTTGGTGTGCAAAGGACGGAGCCGGCCGAAGCTGGTCCACGGTAGGTTAAAGTTCAGTTCTGGCCATACTAATTGCGCTGCAATTAATACGCCAATGCTCATGCCTACGATACCCCAGATCACCGTCATAATGGCGAACTGGCGTACAACCTTGTAGTTATAAGCATTCTCTTGGATTGCTGTGCTCATGCTAAGACTTCCACGGGTAATGGATTGTTTGGAATTAAATCACCGACAAGTATGGGCAAAGCATATTGTCATTGCAATCAGTACGTCTTTATTACGACTGAGTTATCAATACAAAAGTGCTGCAAGTCAGTTTTATTTCGAAAGTTACTCAAAATAAAGCCCACAAAAGTATGTGTACTGACTCTTGCTTGCTGCCTATCCTTGGGGTGTAGCGCCTATCTTAGCGCAAATTGAGCAGGAAATAATATTAAGGGCTAGTAATACGACTATATATAGCTGGTTGCCGTTGATTTTAATCTGGTGGTTGAGTTTATTGGTATGAATGCGAATCATTCATCTGTTCGTAGTACAATGTACAGGCGAATAAAGCGCAGTGTTAACTTTAATCTTGAGTGGGGTGCTATAAGTAGCTTTAGTTGTTTTGTTATAATATTGCTTTGTTGTTTGTGGTTTTCGATATGGCTTATTAATAATTGAAATTATATGTGCAAGATTAGCATTTTAATAATATATTGTTATTCAATATTATATGCATAGGTATATTTACTGGTATGTCAGTTTTATATGTGCGAGCACCTGAATCGTTTTGTACTTTTATTTTTGCTCACGGTGCCGGTGCGCCGATGGATAGTCCTTTTATGGAGGCGATGACGCAGCATTTATTAGCTTTAAATGTCAGTGTTGTGCGTTTTGAATTCCCTTATATGGCTCAGCGCCGAATTGATGGCGTGCGCCGGCCGCCGAATAAGCCTAATGTGCTATTGGGTACGTGGCGTAGTGTATTTGCTCAGGTACGCGCGCAGACTGCTGAACCGATTGTGCTGGCGGGTAAGTCAATGGGTGGGCGCATGGCCAGTATGTTGGCTGATGAGTTACTGGCGGATGCATTGGTGTGTCTGGGCTATCCTTTTTACCCTGCTAAAAAACAAGACAAGCCCCGTACTGCACATTTGGCAGATTTACAAGCGCCGACCTTGATTGTGCAGGGCGAGCGTGATGCGTTGGGTTGTAAAGATGTAGTGCTGACTTATGATTTGTCGCCCATGATTCAATTTGAGTGGATGGAGCTTGCTGATCACGACTTAAAACCTTTAAAGCGCTCAGGTTTTACCCATGAGCAATATCTGCAGCGTGCGGGGCTCAGAATTGTCGAGTTTCTAAAAGCTCATCTGAACTGATTTTGCGCGCTGCATATTGCTGCTTGGTCGAAGTGTACTGTTTACTGTATTAGCGGTATTCACATAAGTAAGCAGTGTCTTGAGTCATTTTAATCAAAAAACTGCTGTGTGCTTCAACTTGAAAGTGTTCGCCGGCAGATATAGTTTGCCAGTGATCCGTGCCGCTGAGCTTTACCTGCGCGTTGCCGCTGATAATATGCATAATCTCTGCACTTGACGTGTTAAAGGTGTATTCGCCAGCAGACATAACGCCGACGCTAGCTAAACCAGTTTTATCTGTGAAGCCGATTGATTTAACAGCACCTGAAAAATATTCATTTACGTTTAGCATGCTCAGTACTCAAGGTTAAAAAAGATGCGTAGCATAGCGTTGCGAACTGCTATCGTCACGACTTAATCGATTGCGCCAATACGCTTTTTACTGCTGTGTAGCGCTAGATAAATTTATAATAATTTTAATTAAATATCAGGTAGGTGAAGAATGGCGCGTATTGCGTTTATTGGGTTGGGGGCGATGGGTTATCCTATGGCAGGGCACTTGGCTAGCAAAGGACATGAGGTTGTTGTCTATAACCGCACACTTGCTACTGCTGAGCAGTGGCTGCAAGAATACTCAGGAGCTTTAGCACATACACCAGCAGAAGCCGCCCTTAATGCTGAGTTTGTGATGTGCTGTGTGGGTAATGATGATGATTTACGCACAGTGACACTGGGTGAGGATGGTGCTTTTAGCTCGATGGCAGCAGACAGTGTTTTTGTTGATCACACAACTGCATCGGCCCAAGTCGCCAAGCAGTTGGCGAGTGCAGCGAGTCAGTGTGGTTTTGCGTTTTTAGATGCGCCGGTATCTGGTGGGCAACTGGGAGCGCAAAATGGCTCATTAACCATTATGGTCGGTGGTGAGCGCAGTGTGTATGAGCGAGCTGCGCCGATTTTGCAGTGTTATGCGCGTATGCAGCGCTTGATGGGTGACGTTGGTAGTGGCCAGTTAACTAAGATGGTCAATCAGATTTGTATTGGTGGGCTATTGCAGGGCTTGGCTGAAGCATTGCACTTTGCGCAGCGTGCAGGTTTGGATGCAGATGCCGCCATGCAAGTGATCAGTAAGGGTGCAGCGCAATCTTGGCAGTTAGAAAATCGCTATCAAACCATGTTGGCTGGCGAGTTTGATTTTGGTTTTGCCGTAGAATGGATGCGCAAAGATTTTGCTATTGTTTTTGATGAAGCGCGGCGCAATGGTGCATCTTTGCCTGTTACTGCGCTGGTGGATCAGTTTTATGCTGATGTTGAAGCGATGGGCGGTGAACGCTGGGATACGTCCAGTTTAATTGCGCGACTCAAAACAAATCTGTAACGGAAGGTGATGCAATGCCTGTAACGGCTCTGATGATAAAGCGGGTAGTGTGCTAGTGGAATGCCGTATGGGCTGTGGTGCGTGTTGTATTGCGCCTTCGATTAATACGCCGATGCCAAATATGCCGCAAGGTAAGAAAGCGGGTGAGCGTTGTTTGAACTTGAGCGCTGAAAATTTATGTGATTTATTCGGCTTGCCCGAACGTCCTGCATTTTGCGGGGTGTTTCAGGCAGAAGTGAGCGTTTGTGGTGCAAATCAGGCCGATGCTATTCGATTGATAGGCTGGCTTGAGGGTGTAACTGCAGAGGCAGTGTAGGCGTTTTGGTGGTGTTTAATTGAAAATTGAAGTAGTAAAAAAGGGCTGCCCATTACTGGGCAGCCCTTTTTTGTGCACCTAGAGCAAGATTAACGCTTGTCTAGTGGCGTGTAGTCGCGCTTGTCGTAGCCGGTGTACAGCTGACGAGGACGGCTGATTTTGTATGGGCTTGAGAGCATCTCAGTCCAGTGTGAAATCCAGCCTACAGTACGTGACATAGCAAAAATCACTGTGAACATACTGGTTGGAATGCCGATTGCTTTCAGGATAATGCCTGAGTAGAAGTCGACGTTCGGGTACAGGTTGCGCTCTTTGAAGTACGGGTCGTTTAATGCGTATTCTTCAAGTTTCATCGCTAGATCAAGCTTAGGATCGTTGACGCCCAGCTCTGCGAGTACTTCGTCACAGGTTTGCTTCATAACTTGTGCGCGAGGGTCGAAGTTTTTGTAAACGCGGTGACCAAAGCCCATCAGTTTGAATGGGTCATTTTTGTCTTTCGCTTTAGCAATAAACTTCTCGATGTTTGACGCATCGCCGATTTCATCGAGCATGGTCAGAACAGCTTCGTTAGCGCCACCGTGCGCAGGACCCCATAGTGCAGCAATACCTGCAGCAATACATGCGAATGGGTTGGCGCCAGTAGAGCCTGCTAAACGTACTGTGGACGTTGAAGCGTTTTGCTCATGGTCAGCGTGTAGGATGAAAATACGATCCATTGCTTTAACAAGAGCAGGGCTGAAGCGTTTAACGCCCGCTGGGGTGTTGAACATCATATGCAAGAAGTTCTCAGAGTAGCTGAGGTCATTGCTTGGATACATGATGGGCTGGCCAATGGAGTACTTGTACGCCATTGCAGCGATGGTTGGCATTTTAGCAATTAAGCGGTGTGCTGAAATTTCACGATGTTTTGGATTGTTGTTGTCCAAAGAGTCGTGATAAAAAGCAGATAGCGCGCCAACAATACCGCACATTATAGCCATTGGGTGTGCGTCGCGACGGAAACCATTTAAGAATGATTTCAGCTGCTCGTTAACCATGGTGTGCTTGTTAATAGTATCAACGAATTCTTTTTTCTGCTCTGGGTTAGGTAATTCACCGTGCAGCAGTAAGTAGCAGGTCTCTAAGTAGTCAGACTTAGCCGCCAGTTGCTCAATTGGATAGCCGCGGTGTAATAAAATACCTTTATCGCCATCGATATAGGTGATTTTTGACTCACATGCCGCTGTCGACATAAAGCCTGGGTCATAAGTGAAAAGGTCGCTTGAAATCAGATCGCGTACGTCAACTACATCAGGACCAATAGTACCAGTCAGTATTGGCAGCTCTACGGGGGCTTTGCCCTCGATGATCAACTGCGCTTTTTTGTCAGCCATTGTGGCCTCCTAGTTATGCTTGGAATCATCACGGCCCCCCACGCAGGGCCCGCGATATAATAGTGGGATAACAGCTAATGTCAATTTGTACTGTGTCTTTATAGTACAGTTTATAAAATAACAAGTATCCCTGCCTAAAATTTCAAGTACAGATATTTACGCTAATTGTCAAAGATGGGCAATGCGCATTTAGGCGAATGTATTTCGCGTTGTCATTGTGTCGTTTTTTGCACTATACTCGGTTGCTGACCGGCAGAGGCTTTTTGCCAATATGCTGACGGTCGTCACTCCGATGGTGACGGGTACTTTTAGTTAAGTGCCTTCCCGACAACTCGCCCTGCAGTTTAGGGCTCTCTAAGTGTGAATACGCCGTGAATAGCCAACGACCTGTAAACCTAGATCTTAGGACTATAAAATTACCTAATACAGCCATCTCTTCCATTTTGCACAGAATTACAGGTGTCATCCTGTTTGTAGGTATCGCTGTGCTGCTATATGGACTCGACAAATCACTTGTTTCCGAACAAGGATTTGCTGAAGTTAAAGAGTGCTTGACCAGCCCGCTGGCCAAGTTTGTTGTTTGGGGTCTTCTCTCTGGACTGATGTACCACTTAACAGCTGGTATCCGCCATTTAATTATGGACTTGGATATTGGTGTAACGCTTGAAGGCGGTAAGTTAGGTGCTAATTTAGTCTTTATTATTTCAGCCATACTAATTGTATTGATGGGAGTCTGGATATGGTAACTAACGTAACAAACTTCTCTCGGTCTGGTCTGTATGACTGGATGGCTCAGCGAGTCTCAGCCGTTGTACTGGCTGCCTACGTACTGTTCGTCTTGGGTTATATTTTAGCCAACCCGGGAATGGGCTATGCCCAGTGGCAGGGGCTGTTTGCAAACAGCTGGATGCGCATTTTTAGTTTAATGAGCCTCGTCGCACTAAGCGCACATGCTTGGATCGGCTTATGGGCAGTTACTACTGACTATCTGACGCCCATGACATTAGGCAAGTGGGCAACAGGTGTTCGATTTTTAGTCCAGGCACTGTGCGGCGTAACTATGTTCGTACTGTTCGTCTGGGGCGTACAGATTCTGTGGGGAATTTGATTCATGGCCAGTATTCGTACAATTTCTTATGATGCCATTATTATTGGTGGCGGCGGCGCGGGTATGCGTGCGTCACTGCAGTTAGCAAAAGGCGGGCACAAAACAGCCGTAGTGACTAAAGTGTTTCCTACGCGCTCGCACACTGTTTCTGCACAAGGTGGTATCACTTGCGCAATCGCTTCGGATGACCCGAATGATGATTGGCGCTGGCATATGTACGATACCGTTAAAGGTTCCGACTATATCGGTGACCAAGACGCTATCGAATATATGTGTTCAGTAGGCCCTGAAGCTGTTTATGAGCTTGAGCATATGGGGCTGCCGTTCTCACGTACTGAAAAAGGTCGTATTTATCAGCGTCCGTTTGGTGGCCAGTCCAAAGACTTTGGTCGCGGCGGTCAAGCTGCTCGTACCTGTGCTGCAGCTGACCGTACCGGTCACGCACTGTTACACACTTTGTACCAAGCTAACCTAAAAGAAGGCACCGTTTTCTTAAACGAGTGGTTCGCGGTTGATTTGGTTAAAAACGAAGACGGCGCAGTCGTTGGTGTTATTGCAATTTGCATTGAAACGGGTGAAGTTGTTCATATCCGTGCTAAAGCAGTTGTATTGGCAACCGGTGGTGCGGGTCGTATCTTCGCATCAACCACGAACGCTCTGATTAATACTGGTGACGGTATTGGTATGGGCTTACGTGCTGGTGTACCAATGCAAGATATGGAAATGTGGCAGTTCCACCCAACCGGTATTGCTGGTGCGGGTACCTTGGTCACTGAAGGTTGCCGTGGTGAAGGTGGTTACTTGATCAATAAGCACGGTGAGCGTTTCATGGAGCGTTATGCTCCGAACGCGAAAGACCTTGCTGGACGTGACGTTGTTGCACGTTCAATGGTTAAGGAAATCTTAGCCGGTAACGGTTGTGGCCCTAATGGCGACCACGTACTGCTGAAACTTGACCACCTCGGTGAAGAAGTTCTGCACAGTCGTCTGCCAGGTATTTGTGAACTATCAATTACCTTTGCTCACGTTGACCCAGTGGTTGCACCGATCCCAGTTGTTCCAACCTGTCACTATATGATGGGTGGTATTGCCACTAACATTCATGGTCAAGCGATTGCCCAAGATGCTGAAGGTAATGACAATATCATTGACGGTTTATTTGCCGTTGGTGAAGTGACCTCTGTATCTGTACACGGTGCGAACCGTCTGGGTGGTAACTCACTGCTTGACTTGGTGGTATTCGGTCGTGCTGCGGGTATTTACCTTGAGAAAAGTCTGCGTGAAGGTGTTGAAGCAAGTCCTGCTCGTGAGAGTGATATTGAAAAATCTCTTGCACGCTTAAATGCGCTTAATGAGCGTACTGAAGGCGAGGACGTTGCTCCTTTACGTAAAGAACTGCAAAATTGCATGCAGAATTACTTCGGTGTGTTCCGTACTGGCGAATACATGCAGAAAGGTATTGCTGAGCTTGCACTGTTAGGCGAGCGTATCAAAAACGTTAGAATCACAGACAAGAGCAATGCTTTTAATACTGCACGTATTGAAGCGCTTGAATTGCAAAACTTGTTTGAAGTGGCCGAAGCAACTGCAATTGCTGCAGAAGCACGTACTGAGTCACGCGGAGCGCATGCTCGTGAAGACTTTGAAACACGTGATGATGAGAACTGGTTGTGTCACAGCATGTACTTCCCAGAAACTAAAAGTGTTGGCAAGCGCGCAGTGAACTTCTCGCTTTCACCAGCAGTTGAAAAAGATGCTGAACACTTTATTCCTCAAGAACGTAAATATTAAGGGTTATTACGATGACGTTGCCTAAAATATTGCAAGTAAGCGTTTACCGCTACAATCCAGACGTTAATCCTGCGCCATTTATGCAAGACTTCAATGTCGAGATTAATGGTAAAGACATGATGGTGCTGGACGTTCTAGCTCTGATTAAAGAGCAGGATGAAAGTTTTTCTTATCGTCGCTCATGCCGCGAAGGCGTGTGTGGTTCTGACGGTATGAATATCGCTGGTAAAAACGGCTTAGCTTGTATTACACCAATATCGACTGTAGTCAAAAATGGTAAATTAGTTGTGCGACCATTGCCTGGTCTGCCAATTATTCGTGACCTTGCTGTAGATATGAGTATCTTCTACAAGCAGTACGAAAAAGTTCAGCCGTATTTGCAAAACAATACGCCAGCGCCAGGTATGGAGCGCTTGCAGTCACCAGAAGAACGCGCGAAACTAGATGGCTTGTATGAGTGTATTTTATGCGCATGCTGCTCAACTGGTTGCCCATCATTCTGGTGGAATCCTGATAAGTTCTTAGGCCCAGCAGCATTGCTGCAAGCCTATCGTTTCTTAGCAGACTCACGTGATACGCAGACGCAAGAACGCTTAGCACGTCTTGATGACCCGTTCAGCGTATTCCGCTGCCACAACATCATGAACTGCGTTAACGTATGTCCGAAAGGCCTGAACCCAACACGGGCGATTGGTCATATTCGTGAAATGTTATTGCAAAGTGGTACCTAGTTCGCAGCAGATAATGTTGTGAATACTTTAGCCGCTTGTATGAGTACTTTCATACAAGCGGCTTTAAACGAAAAACAGCTCACAAAGCTTTTTTCAAAACGCAATTGAAGACCAGCAGGGGCATCCGGGCTGGTGCCCGGACTATCTGCGGGAATCGTAGTGGCTTTATCCAAGTCGCTGTTTGTGACTTACAGGCCGTTAAGTTTCCATGCCGGTAGCGTCCCCCTTATAAAGGGTGACCTAGCATGCAAGAAAGCGTAATGCAGCGCATGTGGAGCAGCGCCCACCTCTCCGGTGGAAATGCTGCCTATGTGGAAGAGCTATATGAACTCTACCTGCACGATCCGAACTCCGTATCGGAAGAGTGGCGTACTTATTTTCAAAAACTGCCTGCTGACGGCGGTTTAAGTACTGATGTATCGCACTCTACAGTTCGCGATCAATTTGTCTTATTGGCCAAAAACCAAAGACGTGCTCAGCCAGTTTCTGCTGGCAGTATCAGCACTGAGCATGAGAAAAAACAAGTAGAAGTACTACGTTTAATCCAAGCCTACCGTATGCGTGGCCACCAAGCTGCAGAGCTTGATCCGCTAGGTTTATGGGTACGTCCGATGCAGGCTGATCTAACCGTACATCATTACGGTTTGACTAATGCTGACCTCGATAGTGTGTTTCGTACTGGCGATTTAAATATCGGCAAAGAAGAAGCTACATTAAGTGAGATTCAGCAAGCATTGCAAGATACCTATTGCCGCACCATCGGTGCTGAATTTACTCATATTGTTGATTCAGAGCAGCGTCGCTGGTTCCAGCAGCGTCTGGAAAGTGTACGCAGCCGTCCAGGTTTTTCCCCCGAGGTTCGTACGCATATTCTTGAGCGTTTGACTGCCGGTGAAGGTCTGGAAAAATACTTAGGTACTAAATACCCAGGTACTAAGCGCTTTGGTCTTGAAGGTGGTGAGAGTCTTATTCCATTAATGGATGAGATTATTCAGCGTTCAGGTTCTTATGGTGCTAAAGAAATTGTTGTAGGTATGGCTCACCGTGGACGTCTGAACGTTCTAGTGAATACCTACGGTAAAAATCCTCGTGATTTGTTTGATGAGTTTGATGGTAAACGCGTTGAAGGCTTAGCCTCAGGTGACGTTAAATACCACCAAGGTTTCTCATCCAACGTCATGACGCCCGGTGGTGAAGTGCACTTGGCTCTGAGCTTTAACCCATCACACCTTGAGATCGTATCTCCAGTTGTTGAAGGTTCAGTACGTGCGCGTCAAGACCGCCGTAATGATCCAGAGGGCGATAAAGTTGTTCCAGTCACAATCCACGGTGACTCTGCGTTTGCAGGGCAGGGTGTGGTACTGGAAACCTTCCAAATGTCGCAAACCCGTGGCTTTAAAACGGGCGGTACCATTCGTGTTGTAATTAACAACCAAGTTGGTTTCACCACTAGTAAGCCTGAAGATACGCGCTCAACTGAATACGCAACTGATGTTGCGAAAATGATTCAAGCGCCTATTTTGCACGTGAATGGTGATGATCCAGAAGCTGTGTTGTTTGTGACTCAACTCGCGATTGATTACCGTATGCAGTTTAAGCGTGACATCGTTATTGACTTGGTTTGCTATCGTCGCCGCGGTCATAACGAAGCGGACGAGCCGAGCGGTACTCAGCCATTAATGTATCAGTTGATCAGCAAGCAGCGCACAACACGTGAACTGTATGCCGATTCATTGGTTAAAGATGGCGTACAGACTGTTGAACAAGTTCAAGCGTTAAGTGATGAATACCGCACAGCGCTCGACAATGGTTTACACGTTGTGCAAAGCTTGGTTAAAGAGCCTAACAAAGAGTTGTTTGTTGATTGGCGCCCGTACCTAGGTCATAAGTGGACACCACACTTTGACACGCGCTTTGATATGAAAACCTTGCAAGAGCTCGCGCTCAAACTGCAAGAAACGCCTGATGGCTTTGTTGTACAGCGTCAAGTGTCTAAGATTCTTGAAGATCGCCAGAAAATGGCTGCCGGTGGCTTACCAATCAACTGGGGCTTCGCAGAAAATGCTGCGTATGCAACTTTGTTGTTTGAAGGCTATCCGATTCGCTTCACAGGTCAAGACGTGGGTCGTGGAACGTTCTCTCACCGTCATGCGGTTTTACATAACCAAAAAGATGGCGAAACCTACCTAGGTCTGCAAAACCTGTACAAAGATCAACCTCGTTTTGATATGTATGACTCCTTCCTGTCCGAGGAAGCTGTTCTCGCATTTGAATACGGCTATGCCAGCACCATGCCAAACGCATTGGTGATCTGGGAAGCACAGTTTGGTGACTTCGCCAACGGTGCACAGGTTGTGATTGACCAATTTATTACCAGTGGTGAAACCAAGTGGGGCCGTTTATCAGGTCTGACGATGTTGTTGCCGCACGGTTATGAAGGTCAAGGACCAGAGCACTCATCAGCTCGTTTAGAGCGCTACTTGCAGTTGTGTGCTGAGCACAATATCCAAGTGTGTGTGCCGACTACGCCAGCACAGGTTTACCATATGCTGCGTCGTCAAGCGATTCGTCCGTTACGCAAGCCGTTGATTGCTTTAACGCCTAAATCCTTGTTACGCCACAAGCTGGCTATTTCCTCATTGGAAGACTTGGCTGAAGGTACCTTCCATAACGTTATTGGTGAAATCGATACGTTGGAAGCTGATAAAGTTGATCGCGTTATTATGTGTAGCGGTAAGGTTTACTACGATTTACTAGAAAAACGTCGTAACGAGGGCTTAGCTAACATAGCTATCGTACGTATTGAGCAACTGTATCCATTCCCTGAAGATGATTTAGGTGAGCAGTTAGCTAAATACAAAAACCTGAAGCACATTGTTTGGTGTCAAGAAGAGCCAATGAACCAAGGCGCTTGGTACTGCAGTCAGCACCATATGCATCGCGTTGCTCAGACTCACAAACCAGGTGTTGGATTACAGTACGCAGGTCGTATTGCTTCTGCATCACCTGCATGTGGTTATGCATCAATGCATGCTGAGCAACAAGAGCAATTGTTGCAAGAAGCCTTTACCGTTTAACTCAGCGAGAAAGCCGCACTGTTAATCAGTGCGGCTTTTACGTAACAACCGAATTTATAGGAACACATTATTATGGCTATTGAAATTAAAGCCCCTGCATTTCCCGAGTCGATCGCTGATGGCACCGTGGCAACATGGCACAAACAAGTCGGTGAAGCGGTTAAGCGTGATGAACTGATCGTTGATATTGAAACTGACAAAGTTGTTATGGAAGTTTTAGCAGAAGCCGACGGCGTGCTGACTGAAATCGTAGCTAACGAAGGCGATACTGTATTAAGCGCACAGTTGTTAGGTCGTTTAGACACTAACGCTGTTGCTGCAGCTCCTGCACCTGCTGCAGCGGCTCCAGCAGCAAGCGAAGCAGCACCTGCTGCAGCTGGCACCGATGCTATTTTGTCACCTGCTGCGCGTAAAATTGCTGCAGAAAACGCACTGAATCCTGCTGCTATTGCAGGCACAGGTAAAGACGGTCGCGTGACCAAAGAAGACGCTGTTGCAGCAGTCGCTAACAAGCCAGCAGCGGCAGCTAAAGCAGCAGCTCCGGCAGCAGAAGCACCACTGTTCGCAGCCGGTGATCGCGTTGAAAAACGTGTGCCAATGACACGTTTACGTACTAAAGTGGCTGAGCGTTTAGTTGAAGCTCAATCATCTATGGCGATGTTGACTACGTTTAACGAAGTTAATATGAAGCCCATTATGGAACTGCGTAGCAAGTATAAAGACTTGTTCGAAAAGACCCATAACGGTGTACGTTTAGGCTTTATGTCGTTCTTTATTAAAGCTGCAGTTGAAGCACTAAAACGCCAACCTGGTGTGAACGCTTCGATTGATGGTAAAGATATTGTTTACCACGGCTACCAAGATATCGGTGTTGCTGTATCAAGCGACCGTGGTTTGGTTGTGCCTGTACTGCGTAACGCAGAGTTTATGAGCCTTGCAGAAATCGAAGGCGGTATTAACGCTTACGGTCGTAAAGCTAAAGAAGGCAAGCTGACTTTAGAAGAGATGACGGGTGGTACCTTCACTATCTCTAACGGTGGTGTATTCGGTTCTTTACTGTCAACGCCTATTGTTAACCCACCACAAACAGCAATCTTGGGTATGCATAAAATCCAAGAGCGTCCAATGGCTGTCGACGGTGAAGTGGTTATTTTACCGATGATGTACTTAGCATTATCCTATGACCACCGTTTAATTGATGGCAAAGAAGCTGTGACTTTCCTTGTCACCATGAAAAACTTGTTAGAAGACCCAGCGCGTCTGTTGCTGGATATCTGATAATTCTGCAGCCGCTTATTATTTAAGCGGCTGCAGTGTGGCGCTATGCCATTTAACGAGGAAAACTCATGACTCAGAAATTTGATGTAATTGTCATTGGTGCAGGCCCTGGCGGCTATGTTGCAGCAATTAAAGCAGCACAATTAGGTATGAAAACTGCCTGTATTGAAAAATACCAAGACAAAGACGGTAAAATGGCACTTGGTGGCACCTGCTTAAACGTCGGTTGTATTCCATCGAAAGCCTTGTTGGACAGTGCATGGAAATACCACGAAGCTAAAGAAGGCTTTGCAGTGCATGGTATTGGCGTTACAGACGTCACCATGGATGTTCCAGCAATGATTGCGCGTAAAAGCACCATTGTTAAAAATCTAACGGGTGGTATCGCTGGCTTATTTAAAGCCAACGGTGTGATCAGCATTGAAGGCCACGGTAAATTACTGGCTAACAAACAGGTTGAAGTGACTGCAGCTGACGGCACTGTACAAGTGTACGAAGCAGAAAACGTGATTATCGCAGCCGGTTCACAGCCGATTGATATTCCACCAGCACCCGTTGATCAAGATGTTATCGTTGACTCAACAGGCGCATTGGAATTCCAAGCTGTACCAAAACGTCTTGGCGTGATTGGCGCAGGCGTTATTGGTCTAGAGCTCGGTTCTGTTTGGGGCCGTTTAGGCGCTGAAGTGACAGTGATCGAAGCACAGGATAAATTCCTGCCAGCGATGGATGATCAAGTTGCTAAAGAAGCTCTGAAAATCTTCACTAAGCAAGGTTTGGATATTCGTTTAGGCGCACGCTTAACCGGTTCTGAAGTAAAAGACGGCGAAGTAACCGTTAACTTCACTGATGCGAAAGGAGAGCAACAAATGACTTTTGATAAGTTAATTGTTTCTGTCGGTCGTCGCCCAGTGACCACTAACGTATTAGCAGTCGACAGCGGTGTAACGCTGGATGAGCGTGGCTTTATCTACGTTGATGATATCTGTGCAACCAGCGTACCCGGCGTTTACGCTATTGGTGACGTGGTTCGTGGCCCAATGCTGGCTCACAAAGCGTCAGAAGAAGGCATCATGGTGGTTGAGCGTATTGCTGGTAAGAAAAACCAAGTCAACTATGACCTCATCCCAAGTGTGATCTACACACACCCTGAAATTGCTAGCGTCGGTCAAACCGAGCAACAGTTGAAAGGTGACGGTATTGCAGTCAATGTGGGTGTATTCCCATTCGCAGCCAGTGGCCGTGCCATGGCAGCAAACGACACAGCAGGCTTTGTTAAAGTTATTGCTGATGCAACCACAGATCGCGTTTTAGGTGTACACGTGATTGGACCAAGTGCTGCTGAGTTAGTGCAGCAGGGTGCCATTGCGATGGAGTTTGGCTCCAGTGCTGAAGATTTAGCGTTGATGGTGTTCTCACACCCAACCTTATCTGAAACACTCCATGAAGCGGCGCTCGCCGTCAGTGGACAGGCGATTCATATCGCTAACCGCAAAAAGCGTTGATCGATAAACCGCCCCTTTTTAGGGGCGGTTTTGATTCTGCTACATAGTCATCATTTCTTATCTATTACCCTTCTCGGGCTGATTAAACATCTCAATTGCCGCTACACTCTGTGTTAGATCGATTACGTATTATCTAAACACAATGGTAGGGCCTTATGAATCTTCATGAATATCAAGCCAAGCGATTATTTGCTGAGTACGGTTTACCTGTGTCCACAGGATTTGCCGCCGAAACACCTGAAGCAGCAGCACAAGCTTGCTATGACATTGGCGGTGAAAGCTGGGTGGTTAAAGTCCAAGTGCATGCTGGCGGCCGCGGTAAAGCGGGCGGGGTAAAGTTGGTGACCAGCGCAGAGGATGCCAAAGACTTTGCTGCACAGTGGCTGGGTAAACGCTTAGTCACCTATCAAACCGATGCGAACGGCCAACCGATTCATCATATTTTAGTTGAAGCCTGTATTGAGTTTTCTAAAGAGCTTTACCTGGGTGCTGTCGTTGATCGCGCTTCACGTCGCGTTGTGTTCATGGCCTCGACTGAAGGTGGCGTCGATATTGAAAAAGTCGCCAGCGAAACACCTGAAAAAATTCTACAGGTGATGATTGATCCAACCATTGGTGCACAGCCTTTCCAAGGACGTTATCTAGCCTATCAACTGGGGTTGCAGGACGATCAAGTTAAGCAGTTTGTAAATATATTTCTCAGCTTAGCCAAGCTCTTTGTTGAAAATGATGTGGCGCTGCTTGAAGTCAATCCCCTAGTGATTAAAAACGACGGCCATCTGCACTGCTTAGATGCCAAAGTTACCATCGATAGCAATGCCCTATACCGTCAGCCGAAATTACGAGCCATGCAAGACACTGGGCAGAATGACCCACGTGAAGCGCATGCTGCACAGTTTGAGCTCAACTATGTGGCTTTGGATGGTGATATTGGCTGTATGGTCAATGGCGCAGGTTTAGCCATGGGCACTATGGATATCGTCAATCACCACGGCGGCAAACCGGCTAACTTCTTAGATGTCGGCGGCGGCGCAACCAAAGAGCGCGTGTCCGAAGCATTTAAAATTATCCTTTCAGACAGTCATGTAAAAGCCGTACTGATCAATATTTTTGGCGGTATTGTGCGTTGCGATATGATTGCTGAAGGCGTGATTGGTGCCGTTAAAGAGGTTGGAGTTAAGGTCCCGGTGGTGGTGCGTTTAGAAGGTAATAACGCAGCCCTTGGCATTAAAGTATTGGCTGAAAGTGGATTAAATATTATTGCCGCCAATAGCCTGAGTGATGCAGCAATACAAGTGGTCGCAGCAGCAAAAGGGGAGCAGGCATGAGTATTTTAATTAACAAAGATACCAAGGTGATTTGCCAAGGTTTTACCGGCGCACAAGGCACGTTTCACTCTGAACAAGCTATCGCTTACGGCACACAAATGGTCGGTGGCGTTACACCAGGTAAAGGCGGTAGCACACATCTGGATTTGCCGGTATTTAACACTGTGCTGGAAGCTGTTGAGGCCACCGGCGCTGACACTTCAGTCATTTATGTGCCCGCCCCCTTTTGTAAAGACTCCATTTTAGAAGCCGCTTTTGCAGGGATTAAGCTGATTATTTGCATCACTGAAGGTATCCCAACTTTAGATATGCTGGATGTGAAAATTAAGTGTGATGAGTTAGGTGTCCGCTTAATCGGCCCCAACTGCCCAGGCGTGATTACACCGGGCGAATGCAAGATTGGTATCCAACCGGGCTTTATCCATATGCCGGGCAAAGTCGGCATTGTCTCGCGCTCAGGTACGCTCACTTATGAAGCAGTGAAGCAAACCACCGATGCTGGCTTTGGTCAGTCCACCTGTGTCGGCATTGGTGGCGACCCTATCCCAGGCTCCAGTTTTATTGATATTCTCAAACTCTTCCAAGCCGACCCACAAACTGAAGCCATCGTCATGATTGGTGAAATTGGTGGCAGTGCAGAAGAAGAGGCCGCTACTTTTATTAAAGCGCATGTCACTAAACCAGTGGTGTCCTATATCGCTGGAGTCACGGCACCCGAAGGGAAACGCATGGGCCATGCCGGTGCGATTATTTCAGGAGGCAAAGGCACAGCAGATGAAAAATATGCAGCACTGCAAGACGCTGGCGTTAAAACAGTACGCTCATTAGCGGATATTGGTACTGCATTAGCTGAGATTACCGGCTGGAAACATAAGTAGTCTTTAGACGTTTAAACAGCCACTTTTTTGAAGTCATCCGATACAACTGGATACTTCATTACGGTGGCTTTTTTATTGGGAATGTAGCGCGAATCTTGAGTGTAAATAGCGCTTCTAGATTAGTTTGTGCTCTGTGCATACTTGTTTTACTGCTGCATCCATATTGGATCAGGCTTTACGATCTTTTGTGCATTGCTAGCTGGGTTTTATGCGGTTACCTTCGTATAATAATGCGCTGCTGACGGACAGTTTTTTCCGGTGTGCTCCAATATTTTTGCAGAGCGCGGCATTATATCCTGTGAGGATATGATGAAAATAGGCGAAGAAAACAAATTAGAAGAGCTATTGAAACTGGCAGCAGACAAGTCAGCACATAGGCCGGATTTTACTCGGTATGGCTTGACCGGAACATTGCCGCGGACCAATCACTGGAAATGGTATTCAGCATAAGAGGAAACACAATGAAAAAAATCTTACTGGCCGTTGGGCTTGTAGTGCTTGTTCCCTTAGCGTCTGCAGCTGAGCCGTTTTGCAAAACTAATAGCGTTCATCCAATCGATGCTCAGTTTGAGCGTGAGATGGCTGCAAGTGGTGGTATTACAGAACACATGCGAAACGCTCAGGGTAGAGCTTATGAACAATGGGATAGAGAGCTCAACATAGCGTATAAGGAGTTGATGAGTCATCTGTCTGCTGACGAGAAGGACTCGTTGAGAAAAGCACAAAAAGCATGGCTTGTGTTTCGTGATGCTGAGACTGAGTTTTTTTGGTCAGAGAGCATTTCTGGCGGTGGTACTTTGCAACCTATCATAGTGTCTGACTACAGTTTAGAGCTGCTTAAGACGCGCGTTTGCCAACTGAGCAATTTTGTTCCTGTAGATGGAGAGGGTGGTTGGCCAGTCAAATAAGCATCACCCAGAAGAACACAAAGATTTCTGGCGTTGGGTTGTATTTAAGGGTGCGGATGGCCGCCTTTCGTTCTAGACTCGGCCAGTTCTACAACACACATTATTGAGCGGTGTAACCCCCATCAATGATGACTGCTTGCCCAGTAATACCTCGGCCTCGACCACTGGCTAAAAATAGGCAGTAATCGGCTACTTCGCGCGCCTCTAGCAAGCGCTTTTGTGGCACTAAAGGGTAAATCACTTCCTCTAAAACCTTCTCCAGTAGTACGCCACGGGTGCGAGCTAAATCATTTAATTGGCCGCGCATCATTTCTGTATCGACATAGCCAGGGCACAAAGCATTCACGGTAATGCCATACTCAGCGCCTTCCAGTGCAGCCACCTTAGTTAAACCTATCACCCCGTGTTTAGCTGAGTTATAGCCCGCCTTTCCAGAAAAACCGACCAGCCCATTAATCGAAGCAAGGTTAATAATGCGGCCACCTTTTTGGCGTTTCATAATCGGAAAAACCTGTTTAATAATTAAAAAAGGTGCGACTAACATAACGTCTAATAACGCACGAAAGCTTGCAGACGGGAAGTCTTCAATCGGGGCTACGTGTTGAAAACCAGCATTGTTGACCAACACATCTAAGCCGCCAAATTGCTCAATGACTTGATTCACTGCTAGGTTAAGCGCTGCTTCATCAGTCACATCACAAGCCACGCCAATCCGGTCTGGGCCAGCACCACCTAGGCGGTCTAACGCCTGTTCAAGTGCGATTTTATCAAGATCTAAAATTGCCACTCGAGCGCCTTCCTCTAAAAAAGCACTGGCAATTTCAAAACCTATGCCCTTGGCTGCTCCAGTTATAAGGACACGTTTACCGGACATGATGTTTACCCCCTTATAATTATTTTTTTATAAAAGACCGGGTAGCCAAAGAATGATGGATGGAAAGATAATACAAAGTATGAGGCCGGCGACTTGCAGCAGTACATAAGGAATAATTGATCGATAAATAGTGGTTATTTTAACTTTCCCTTCTGTTACACCTTTTAAATAAAAGAGCGCATAACCAAAGGGTGGCGTTAAAAAGCTAGTTTGTAGATTGATGGCCATTAAGATGGCAAACCACACTAACGTTGCCTGGGTCGACATACCGAAGTCGAGCAAGGTGATGACCGGTAGCAGCAAAGGTAAAATGACA
This sequence comes from Thiopseudomonas sp., assembly GCA_035271365.1. GTDB lineage: Bacteria > Pseudomonadota > Gammaproteobacteria > Pseudomonadales > Pseudomonadaceae > Denitrificimonas. The sequence goes on along the minus strand of DATERS010000159.1, from coordinate 6,027 downwards.
TAACTGATTTCTATCCACTCTAAGAAAAAGCCAAGAATAAAAACCATTAACATAATAGATAACAGTAATCCGTAAGGACCTAAGTCGATAGCAGACACCATATCCATAATTAAGTAATCACCGCCCAGTCGTTTAAAGATAAGACTGTAAGCCGTTGCTGCTATGACAATAAAAACAATCATTGCGGTGCTTTTTGCCGTGTCATAACAGACATTGCGCAGCGTTATATAATTGAGTTTACCCGCAACAGCGGCTAGCAATATTGCACCCACAGCACCAATTGCAGCGGCTTCAGAGGGTGTTGCAATACCACTCATAATAGAACCCAGCACTGCGACCATTAAAAATACAGGGCCGACAAGATCTCTTAATAAAGCTAATGGCAAAGGGGTCGTATCTGTATCTAAGTCATCGGGGTCGGCTAGAGGCATCCATTCAGGTTTAAGCCAACCCATAACGAGTAAATACACTATATATAGAACACCTAGCATTAAACCGGGTAGCAGCGCGGCCTTAAATAGATCACCGACTGACACCTGCATAATTGAACCCATTAACACCAGCATAATCGAGGGCGGTATGAGAATACCCAAGGTGCCCGACGCCGCGACAATGCCTAAGGCCATTTCTTCCTTGTAGTTTTGCTTGAGCATTACAGGTAACGCTAGCATGCCGAGCATCACCACTGAAGCACCGACAATACCTGTACTGGCGGCCATGACGATACCGAGCAAAGCAACAGAGATTGCTAAGCCGCCACGCAGTCGACCAAACAGTCTTTGTAAAGTCAGCAACAGACGGCTGGCGACGCCAGACTTCTCTAACATTAAGCCCATAAATACAAAAAGCGGGATGGCGATATACAGCCAGTTTTCAACCACACCACCAAAAATGCGTGAACCTATCATGCCTAAATAGGGCAGTGGAACATCACCTACCAGAGCAAAGACAATACTGAGCCCACCTAGGACAAAAGCCACTGGGTAACCAGTAAAAATACTCAGCAATAAGAAAACTACCATTAAGATTGGCAGTAGATATTCAATGAGCATAGAAATGCTCCTTAGTTGCACGTGTTGGATCTAGCATCATCGATAGGCTATAAAAAACTCTGCCTAATGCATTTAATGCCATAAAAACCAGTGCTACAGATAAAGCACCTTTAATTAAAAAGCGATCGGTAAGGCCGCCAAAGTTAGACTGCTCGCCTGAATTAAAGCTCATCATCACTTGTGGCCAATATAAATAAGCCACCATTAAGCAGAAGGGTATTAAAAACAGCAGATGGCCAAGCACATCTACCAGGTGTTTAACCCGTGGTGAGAAATGCTGATACAGCAAGTCAACACGCACATGTGAGTTTGTATGCATCGCGTAGGTTGATGAAAACAACACTAAGAAACCATATAAGTACCACTGCAATTCAGTGGATGAGTTAATCGTAAAGGCTTTATTAAACAAGAAAATAGAGTTATCCCAACGCAGTAACTCATTCATTCCTAGCGCATTCATTACAATAGTGATCATGACAGCGGCTATGACTGCCAGAACAAGCCAGCTCGTCAATCGACCCACCCATAGCCCAGACCCTATTAAGGGCTGAGAGATGCGGTAAAGTGCCGCCGCCACTTTTAAGTGAGCGGCGTCTTTCATTATTTTATCTCCTGCAACTCATACCAAGCATTAATAAGCTTAGCGTGCGCGTTTAATGACTCGTAGGCTTCTTTAAAGCGTGGGTTGTTAGCCATTTCTTCGGCTACCACTTCATTCCATGCGCCTTCTAATGTTTTGAGTGTTTCATCATTAAAGCGTCTTACTTCAAAACCTTTCGTTTTTTCCATGCGGGCAATAGCACGCATTTGCTCAGGTGGTGCTTCAGTCATTGACCAAGCTAAAGTTGATTGGCAAGCCGTTTTAAATTGAGCTTGCTGCTTTTCACTGTATTTATTCCAAACATCTTTATTTATGATGAGAGAAAACCAGCTTGCAGATTGATGCCAACCAGGAAAATAATAGTATTTAGTAATATCATGAAAGCCCATGACTTCATCTACTTGGGGTACCGAGAACTCTGCACCATCAATACGACCACGCTCCAGCGCTAGGTAAATTTCGCCACCCGGCACGAGCTGAGTTGAAGCACCAAATTTATTGAGAACACGCGCACCTAGGCCTGAAATACGGAAACGTAGGCCCTCAAAGTCTTTGACCGAGTTGATTTCTTTATTATAGAAACCGCCTGTTTCTTGTGGCGATACAAAGCAAGGAAAGACCTTGATATTGTATTCGTCGTAAGCCGCTTGAATAAACTTAGTGCCGTCACCTGCCCACATCCAAGATGCAAAAGCTTCAGGGGTTGGTCCAAAGGGTAGGGCGCCATACAAGTTGAGTAAAGGTATGGTTCCAGCCCAATACCCCATCCAGTCCCAACCAGCATCAACCGCACCGGTTGACACAGCATTAAATACTTCGAAAGCAGGTACTAGATCACCTGGCTCATGTACGCGAAAACTTATTTTTCCATCAGAGGCTGTATTGAGTTGTTTGCCCATATATTGGGCACCTGAACCAAGAAAGTTGTTGGTGGCAAAGGTACTCGCAACATCAATACTTTTTGGACCATCGGCTACAGCTATTGTTGAAAAGACCATGGCAGCGGTAGTTATTACAGCTGCAATAGCGGCAACAAGTGGCTTCTTAGTCATGGCTAGTACTCCTATTTATTATGTTTATTCTAGGAAAGACTTAGCCGCTTATTGTGCGGCACTAAGAGCCCTGCAAGGAACAGGCCGCTTGTTAATAAACTCTTTTAAATCAATAGGTTACAAATATAAAAAAGATGAGTCGTTATTTTTAAACTAAAAAATACGACTAATTCCTGTTTTTAGGACTTTGCGGGCTTGATTAAGACTTAATAGTCGTTTGCGGTGTTCGGATTAGCGGAATATGTCCGGATATGCGGAATTTCAGGCTTTTATAATGTGGTCTGCCAATAGAACTGTCTGTTTTAGTCAATAAATGCTTCGTTGCTTAATTGGTAGCTGGATAATTTATCATAAATGGTTGTTTTTCCTATACCCAGCATTTTTGCAGCATGTTGCCGATTACCATCACAGGCTGCTAACACTTCAAGTAAAATTTCTTTTTCTGCTATGGCTAAACGTTCTTTTAAAGTGCCTTGCTCCCTATTCAACGTTGCAACTTCAATTCCAGCGGTTAAGGTTTTAGGCAACGATTGCAAAGAAATTTTAGGGCCTTGGCTCAGATAAAAAGCTGACTCAATTGCATTTTCCATTTCCCGCACGTTACCTGGCCATGCATATTCCAGCATACGGGTTAAAGCACTCGCAGTGAGTTTGGGGGCTCTGCGTCCAGTACGGTTAGCCAGTCGAGTTAAAAAATGCTCAGCCAGTGCGGGAATATCTTCCCGTCTCTCTCTAAGCGGCGGCAGTTCGACAGAGACCACATTAATCCGGTAATACAGGTCTTCACGGAACGTACCTGACTCAATCATTTGCTCTAGGGGCTGATGAGTCGCTGTGACTAAGCGCACATCAATCTTCACCAGGCGATTAGAACCAACGGCTTCAACTTCACGGTCTTGCAACACTCTTAACAACTTAGCCTGCATGCTCAGCGGCATATCACCAATTTCATCAAGAAACAGGGTGCCCTTATCGGCTGATTGAAACTTACCTTGCTTACCGCCGCGCTTAGCACCGGTAAATGCACCTTCGGCATAGCCAAACAGCTCTGATTCGAGCAGGTTTTCGGGAATGGCTGCGCAGTTTATTTTAATAAACGGCCCTTTTGAGCGTTCAGATAGTAAGTGCAAGGCATGGGCGTACAGCTCTTTACCCGTGCCCGATTCGCCACGAATTAATACTGAAACGTCACCGCCGGCTACTTTTTTTATTCTATCATTCACCGCTGTAATTAAAGGGCTGCGACCTATTAAGTCATTGATATGATAGTGAGCACCACTCTGTTCTTTATCTAAAGCGCGCCGATAAAAATCCAGCTCAGACACCAGTGCTTTTATTTGAGTATTTATTTTCTGCCACTCATGGGTGTCGTGATAGAGGACAAAACCTATGGCGCCTATCACTTTTCCTGCTTGGCGTATCGGATAGCGGTTAGCTATGATGTGCCGACCTCGAATTTCTTGCAGTTTAGATAGCTCTTCTTGCCCGCTTTCAATGACGAGGTGCATGCGGGTGTTTTCTATCACATCAACAACGGAGCGCCCGTACACATCGTCTTGCTTAACGCCAAGGAACTGTGCGTAGGGCCGATTAATAAATGTAATTTTGCTCGCAGCATCCACAACGACAACCCATTCACCTAAAGTATCTAGGGCTAAATTTAAGCTAGAAAGATCTCTGCTTAATTGCATGTCCATATATAGTAACTCCTAAATTCAACACATAAGGGCACTGCTCGCCCTGTCTCTGCCAAGTGCGCTTCGAGCAGTAGATCCACAGTTCGAATGGCGTGTCTGCGGGTTCGTCGTTGACCTAGGCTATGCGAAGTGTCTAAGCTTAGATTAAAGACGACCCTCGCGTGTGGCCCGCGCAGCTGTTACATGTGACTCCAAGTATGACCCAAGCCATGTCGCCTGTTGAGGCTCAATATACCTACTGAATATCATCATTGGCCAAATCAAACGTATAAAATATATCAAATCGCAGCAGCTCGCGGTCTACAATTGCTGCGCGCTGGTAAAATAGCGCGGCTATGCTGTGCGTTATTAATCCGGATTTTCTACAATAGTTATGTGAGATATTTTATGTCGAAGAAAGTAGTGATGTTTGAATACGAGAAAGAAACAAAAAACAGTGTTCGTTATAAGGAGGTTCCTGGTGAAGGAACAGCTCCTATCGTGGGTACTTTGTATGTTCAGAAGTGGTTTGCCGGTGATAGCAAATCGATTGAAATAACGATCGATAAAAAAGACTAGTGAGCTTGCCATTCTTTGGATCAATACTTTAAGAACCACCGAGATTGAGTGGAGCAGGGCTCCTTTAGTCTGGGTGGTTTTATAGGTTTTGAGCTCTTGAAATTATTGGATTTCCAAGAGTTCTACTTCAAAAATAAGTAAAGATCCCGGTTTGATCTTTCCCGCTGCGCTGTTGCCGTAGGCGAGTTTAGATGGTATGAAAAATTTAAATTTATCACCAACAACCATTAATTGAACGCCTTCTGTCCATCCGGTTATCACTCGATTTAAAGGAAAGCTGATGGGTTCATTACGATCGACTGAGCTATCAAATACAGTACCGTCTAATAGCGTGCCATGGTAATGTACTTTTACCGTAGAGCCAGCACTTGGGTGGGCAGTTCCTTCACCTTTTTTTAATATTTGATATTGCAAGCCTGATGCGGTTTCCAGTACATCTTCGTTTGCTTTGTTTTGCACTAAGAAATCGTTTCCGATCGCGATGTTTTCAGACGCTACTTTTTTACCGGCAGAATTTTTTACAAAGTAAAATGCCACCAATGCAATGACTGCAGCCAAAATAACAAATTTCATCAGTGATCCTATTCATGTTGGGGATTTTGTATTCTAGCACTCGAACTTTTTTGAGGTAAGACTGACTTACAAACCATCCTTATTCATAGTTTGGTTTTTAGCTTGGGTGAAGATCAACTTATAATGCTTGGTTGCAGCGGACTTTTCTGACTGATCTCGCTAAACTCAAACATTATGTTTTTATTCAATCGAAGGAGTTTGTCAGCACATGGAAATTATTTACCCAATGTTTGCACTTGTTGTTCTTACATTTGTGATCGGATTTAGTATGGGGATCTCTCGTTTAATCAGTGCGAAAAAAGGCCTGGTAGATCGCAGGTATTTTCAACTGTTCACTGGATCTGCACCCGATAGCATTGTTAAATGGGGGCGTAATTTTTCAAATCTACTTGAAGTGCCCGTGTTGTTTTATGCAGTCGGGATTATTCTTTTAGCTTTAGATGTTACTAATCCGTTGATGCTTGGTCTTGCATGGGCTTTTGTTGTACTTCGTG
>DATERS010000158.1:0-4520 GCA_035271365.1 Thiopseudomonas sp. | reverse complement strand
CGTTTAGGTGGGCGAAAATAGCCGTCTTTATTTTATTTTAGCGTCAGGAGATTCAGTAATGCCCAGCCGTCGTGAGCGAGCCAATGCCATTCGCGCCCTCAGCATGGATGCTGTGCAAAAAGCCAATAGTGGCCACCCGGGTGCCCCAATGGGCATGGCGGATATCGCCGAAGTCCTGTGGCGTGATCATCTGAAGCACAATCCAAAAAACCCACAATGGTTAGACCGTGACCGCTTTGTGCTGTCCAACGGCCATGGCTCAATGTTGCTGTATTCGTTACTGCACCTGACCGGTTATGACGTTAATTTGGATGATTTAAAAAACTTCCGTCAATTGCACAGCCGTACTCCAGGTCACCCTGAGTACGGTTACACCGCAGGTGTTGAAACCACCACGGGCCCATTGGGTCAGGGTTTAGCCAATGCGGTGGGTTTTGCCTTAGCTGAAAAAGTCATGGCGGCGCAGTTTAACCGTCCTAAGCATGACATCGTTGATCACCAAACCTATGTGTTCTTAGGTGATGGCTGCTTAATGGAAGGTATTTCCCATGAAGTGTGCTCATTAGCCGGTACTTTAGGCTTGAATAAGCTGACTGCATTCTATGATGACAATGGTATTTCCATTGATGGTCAGGTGCAGGGCTGGTTCAGTGATGACACACCACGTCGTTTTGAAGCCTACGGTTGGCACGTGATCCGTAACGTCGATGGTCACAATGCTAACGAAATCGAAGTTGCCATTGAAGCGGCGCGTGACAGCGACAAGCCGACCCTGATTTGCTGCAAAACCGTAATTGGTTTTGGTTCACCCAATCGTGGCGGTAAAGAAACCAGCCATGGCGCGCCATTAGGTGCTGAAGAAATCGCTCTGACGCGCGCTGAGTTGAACTGGCCGCACGGTCCGTTTGAAATTCCTGCGGATATCTACTCTGAGTGGAACGCAGAAGAAGCCGGTGCCAAAGCTGAAGCTGAGTGGGATGCGCGTTTTGCCGCTTATGCTGCTGAGTTCCCAGAGTTGGCTGCTGAGTTCACCCGTCGCATGGCCGGTGACTTACCTGCTGATTTCGCTGAGAAAGCAGCGCAGTACATTGCTAAAGTAGCGGCTAAAGGCGAAAGCATTGCCAGCCGTAAAGCTAGCCAGAATAGTCTGAATGCGTACGGACCATTACTGCCTGAGTTCCTCGGTGGTTCGGCTGACCTTGCCGGTTCTAACCTGACCTTATGGGATGGTTGCAAGGGTATATCTGACGCTGATGCTTCAGGTAACTACATGTTCTACGGTGTGCGCGAGTTTGGTATGAGCGCCATTATGAATGGCGTGGCTTTACACGGCGGTTTGGTTCCTTACGGTGCAACCTTCCTGATGTTTATGGAATATGCGCGTAATGCGGTACGTATGGCTGCCTTAATGAAGCAGCGTGTGCTGTTTGTATACACCCATGACTCCATTGGTTTGGGTGAAGATGGTCCAACGCACCAGCCGATTGAACAGCTGACCAGTCTGCGTACCACACCGAACCTTGATACCTGGCGTCCCTGTGATGCGGTTGAGTCTGCCGTATCGTGGAAGTACTCACTGGAGCGCAAAGGCGGTCCAAGTGCACTGATCTTTAGTCGTCAGAATCTTGATCACCAAGAGCGCACTGCTCAGCAAATTGCTGATATTGAGCGCGGTGGTTATATCTTAAAAGATTGTGCAGGCGAGCCTGAACTGATCTTGATTTCCACTGGTTCTGAAGTGGGCTTAGCGGTCAATGCCTATAACGCACTGACTGAAAAAGGCCATAAAGTGCGCGTTGTTTCTATGCCCTGCACCAGCGTATTTGATGCGCAAGATGCAGAGTATAAGCAAGCCGTACTGCCGATTGAGGTTGGCGCACGTATTGCCATTGAAGCGGCGCATGCTGACTATTGGTATAAATACGTCGGTCTCGATGGTCGTGTGATTGGTATGCTCAGCTACGGTGAGTCAGCGCCTGCGAATCAGTTGTTTGAGATGTTTGGCTTTACTCTGGATGACGTACTCAACGTTGCTGCCGAGTTGCTCGACGACGAATAAGCACTGCTGGTGTCATTGTTATACCGCGTAGAGCTTTGTGCTGTGCGCGGTTTCTTTAGTTAAAGGATTATCATGTCTGCACGCCCATTTCGAGTTGCACTTAATGGATACGGCCGTATCGGTCGTTGCGTGTTGCGTGCATTAAGTGAGCGCCACGGTGGCGCAAACTTTGAAATCATTGCGTTAAATGATGTGGCTGACCAAGCCAGTATTGAATACCTCACGCGCTTTGACTCCACTCACGGGCGTTTTCCCGGCGAAGTGCGAGTGGACGGTGATTGTCTGCATATTGATGGTGTTTGCGTCAAAGTGCTGTGTGCCAGTGCGCCCGAAGAGATTGATTGGGCTGCGTTGGATATTGATCTGTTGCTGGAATGCTCAGGCCAATACACCACACGTGCCGATGCTCAGCGTTTTCTCGATGCCGGTGTGCCGCGCATCTTGCTCTCGCAACCGATGGATAGCGCTGCCGATGTGGATGCCACCATTGTCTATGGCGTGAATCATCATGCTTTAAACGGCAATGAAAAAATCGTCTCAAATGCCTCATGCACCACCAACTGCGGTGTACCTTTACTGCAATTGTTGGAGCAAAACATTGGTGTCGAGCATGCCTTTATCAATACCATTCACTCAGCAATGAATGATCAGCCGGTGATTGATGCCTACCACCATAAAGACTTGCGCCGCACTCGTTCTGCGTTCCAGTCGGTGGTGCCTGTCTCAACCGGTTTAGCCCGTGGTATTGAGCGTTTATTGCCCGAGTTTAATGGCAAAATTCAAGCTAAAGCGATGCGCGTCCCCACGGTTAACGTCTCCTGCTTGGATATCACCTTGCAGATGCAGCGTGACACCAGCACCACAGAAATCAATGACCTGTTTAAGCAGGCGGCAACGCAAGGTGCGTTGCACGGTTTGCTTGATTACACTGAATTACCGCACGCCAGTTGCGACTTTAACCACGATCCGCATTCAGCTATTTTTGATGCCAGCCTGACGCGCATGAGTGGCCCACGCATGCTCAATATTGTCGCTTGGTTTGATAACGAATGGGGCTTTGCCAATCGTATGCTGGATGTGGCTGAACACTTTTTAAACGTTGCTTGTACCACTAACCGCTCAGTAAAGGACTGAAATTCATGACAGTGTTAAATATGACTGACCTTGATCTTACCAACCAACGCGTATTGATTCGTGAAGATCTCAACGTGCCAGTAAAAGACGGTGTTGTGCAAAGTGATGCACGGATTGTGGCGGCGTTACCCACCATCCGTTTAGCCTTAGAAAAAGGCGCGGCAGTGATGGTTTGCTCACACCTTGGCCGTCCTGATGAAGGCCAGTTTAGTGAAGAAAATAGCCTCGCTCCAGTGGCTGCTTACTTAAGCAAAGCACTGGGTCGCGACGTACCCTTAGTGCGTGACTACCTGAATGGTGTTGAGGTTGCGCCGGGCGAGATTGTTCTGCTAGAGAACGTGCGCTTTAACAGCGGCGAAAAGAAAAACACCGATGCCTTAGCCCAGCAATACGCCGCGTTATGCGATGTGTTTGTGATGGATGCCTTTGGTACCGCACACCGCGCACAGGGTTCCACTCACGGCGTGGCGAAGTTTGCCAAAGTCGCCTGTGCCGGTCCGTTATTATCTGCGGAACTGGCAGCACTGGGTAAAGCACTGGGCGCACCGGCTAAGCCGATGGCAGCGATTGTCGCTGGCTCAAAAGTATCCACCAAACTGGATGTACTGACCAGCTTGGCTGATTTATGCGACCAACTGATTGTTGGCGGCGGTATTGCTAATACCTTCTTGGCCGCTGCCGGTTTCCCAGTCGGTAAGTCGTTGTACGAAGCAGATTTAATTGATACTGCTAAAGCGATTGCCGCTAAAGTGAGCGTGCCATTGCCAGTCGACGTAGTGGTTGCTAAAGCCTTTGCTGCCGACGCAGAAGCCACGGTTAAAGCCGTCGCTGATGTGGCTGAAGACGATATGATTCTCGATATTGGCCCAGAAACCGCCAAGCAGTTTGCTGAGCTGTTGAAAAGCTCAAAAACCATTCTGTGGAACGGCCCAGTCGGCGTATTTGAGTTTGATCAGTTCGCCAATGGCACCCAGGTGCTGGCGCAAGCGATTGCTGATAGCGACGCGTTTTCAATCGCTGGTGGCGGTGATACGCTGGCAGCCATTGATAAGTACAATGTGGCCGATAAAATTTCGTATATCTCAACCGGTGGTGGCGCTTTCCTTGAGTTTGTTGAAGGCAAAGTCTTACCAGCGGTAGCAATTTTAGAAGAGCGCGCAAAAGGCTAAGTAGCCTGCGTGTGAACTGACAGTAACCGGCTTGCATAGAGTGGGCCGGGTAGATTTTAATGACCTTGCGGGGAAATAATTATGGCTCTTATTAGCATGCGTCAAATGCTTGATCACGCCGCCGAATTTGGCTACGGCGTACCAGCCTTTAACGTGAA
>DATERS010000157.1:0-2256 GCA_035271365.1 Thiopseudomonas sp. | reverse complement strand
GCTTTTGTTGTCTCCGCCGCAGGCGGCCAAGTGGCTAAGCACGGTAACCGTGCCGTCTCTGGCAAAAGTGGTAGCGCTGATTTACTGGAAGCCGCAGGCGTGTATTTAGATTTAAGCCCTGAGCAAGTCGCGCGTTGTGTTGAGACTGTTGGCGTGGGCTTTATGTATGCCCCCGCGCACCATGGTGCTATGCGTCATGCCAGTGGTCCACGTCGTGAATTGGGTTTACGTACTTTATTTAATATCCTTGGGCCGATGAGTAATCCAGCGCAAGTAAAAAACCAAGTGATAGGCGTCTTTAGTAAGCAGTTATGCCGTCCGTTAGCTGAAGTGCTGCTGCGTTTAGGCAGCAAGCATGTTTTAGTTGTGCATGCGCAAGACGGCATGGATGAAATCAGTTTGGGTGCAGCCACTTATGTGGCCGAACTCAAAGATGGCGAAATCACCGAGTACCGTATTCAACCAGAAGATTTTGGTATCAATAGCCAGTCTTTAATTGGCTTGGAAGTGGACAGTGCGGCTGAGTCTTACGCACTGATTTATGATGCTTTAGGCAAGCGTGAGTTGCCCTATGCTCATAAAGCCGCTGAAATGATTGCGCTGAATGCCGGTGCAGCTCTTTATGTCGCAGGCGTGGCCAGCACCTTAAAAGAAGGTGTAGCACGTGCGCATGACACGATTTATAGCGGTCTTGCCCTAGAGAAATTATCAGAACTCGTCTCCTTTACTTCAGTGTTTAAGCAAGAGGCTACTAGCGCATGAGCATTCCAACGGTTTTAGAAAAGATTGTCGCGCGTAAGCACGAAGAAGTGGCGTTGCGTCAGCAAGTGGTCAGCTTGACTGAGCTGTATGCACAGGCGGCTCAAGCCTCTGCGCCACGTGGCTTTGCCAATGCATTGCAACAGCAAGTACAGAAAAAGCTACCGGCGGTGATTGCAGAAATTAAAAAAGCCTCACCCAGTAAAGGCGTATTGCGTGAAGACTTTGTGCCTGAATGGTTGGCAAAAAGCTATGCACAAGGCGGGGCGACCTGTTTGTCTGTGTTGACTGATATCGATTTCTTCCAAGGCGCTGACCGTTACCTACAAGAAGCTCGTAATGCCTGTACCTTGCCGGTGATTCGTAAAGATTTTATGGTTGATCCTTACCAAATTATCGAAGCGCGCGCATTGGGTGCTGACTGCGTGCTATTGATTGCTGCCTGTTTAGACGATGGGCAAATGCTGGAACTGGCTGCTGCCGCTAAGGATGTTGGCTTAGATGTATTAGCCGAAGTGCATAATGGCGAAGAGCTGGATCGTGTTCTGACGCATTTAGATACGCCATTGGTGGGTATTAATAACCGTGACCTGCACAACTTTGAAGTGTCGCTAGAAACCACCCTTGAGTTATTACCGCGCATTCCAGAAGAGCGTTTGGTGATTACCGAGAGCGGTATTTTACAGCGCACTGATGTTGAGTTGATGGAAATTAACAATGTGCATGCGTTTTTAGTGGGTGAGGCATTTATGCGTGCCAATGATCCAGGTGCTGAGTTAAAACGTTTGTTTTTTCCAAAATAAATTGCACAGCCCGCGCTTGAAGCATGCTGTTAGTACTTGAGAGCGGGGTGTGGTTTGGCAGCCTGTGTGATAACGCAGCTACGTTTAGTATTGATATCTATTGCAGGCCATAAAGGATTAATCTTTTGCATAAACCTTGGATTTTAGGGCTGACCGGCGGCATTGGCAGTGGTAAAAGTGCCGCTGCCAATGCCTTTGCTGAATTGGGCATTGAAACCATTGATGCCGATCATGCTGCACGTTGGGTGGTTGAGCCCGGTCGTCCTGCTTTAGCGAAAATTGTTGAGCGCTTTGGTGAGTCGGTATTGCAGGACGATGGCCAGCTGAATCGTGCCGCTTTGCGTGAGCATATCTTTGCTGAGCCTGAGCAGCGTCAGTGGTTGGAAGCCTTACTGCATCCTTTGATTCGTACAGAAATTAAGCAGTTTCTAGGCGCTGCACAATCACCTTACGCTATTTTGGTATCGCCACTGCTGATTGAATCGGACCAGTATAAAACGGTGCAGCGTGTGCTGGTTGTGGATGTGCCCAGCGAGGTGCAAATGGCGCGAGCTTTACAGCGTGATCAAGTATCTGAAACGCAACTGCGCGCCATTATGCAGGCGCAATTGGAGCGCGATGAACGTTTAAAGTATGCTGATGATGTACTGTGCAATGCTGCAGATAAAGCAGCGTTACAGCGCGAAGTAGCGCG
>DATERS010000156.1:0-18258 GCA_035271365.1 Thiopseudomonas sp. | reverse complement strand
GCTAAAATCTATGCTGAAATTGTTGGCTACGGCGCAACATCAGACGGCTACGATATGGTTGCTCCAAGCGGTGAAGGTGCAGTGCGCTGCATGCAACAAGCTATGGCAACGGTTGATACGCCAATCGACTATATCAACACTCACGGTACATCAACGCCCGTCGGTGACACGGCAGAGATCCGCGCCATACGTGAAGTGTTTACAGATAAGGCGACTCCGCCGATCAGCTCAACCAAAAGCCTATCAGGCCACTCATTGGGTGCTGCAGGCGTACAAGAAACCATCTATTCACTGTTGATGATGGAAGGTGATTTTATTGCCGGCTCAGTCAACATTGAAGAGCTTGACGAAGAAGCTCAAGGCTTGCCTATCGTTGAGAAAACTCAAGAAAACGTCACGTTAAACACGATTATGAGTAATAGCTTTGGTTTTGGTGGCACTAACGCTACTTTAATCTTAAAGCGCTTTACTCAGTAATTTAGCTTAGCGTCACTCAAAACGGCCACTGCAATCTAGATTGCAGTGGCCGTTTTTTATGGCTAACAAATACGACTCCATTTCAATCAGTAGCGAAGTACTGCACACAAACTCGCTGACGAGCCCATCACACGCATTGCGCCTGTACTTGCAGCTAACGGATTACCTATCGACACTTGAGCCAAATAACAACCTAGCCCATAAAGCGGCGTTGCAAACGCTCCCAGCCTTTATCAGCAATATGCTCAACGGCTGTTCCAGCGGTTAAACCCACACGCTCCTGTAATGATTTCTTCTGCACAAACTCAAGCAGAAAAACATCCGCTTCTTGCGCGTGCTTAGATAAATACTCATCACTGGTTTGCAATGTATCCACCAAGGTTAAACGCTGTGCATCAGTACCTAACCAGACTTCACCGGTCGCTACAGCATCAATATCCAACTGTGGACGAAACTGAGAGACAAATTCTTTAAACAGATCATGCGTGGTCTGCAGTTCTTCTAAGAACTTTTGACGCGCTGGCTCGGTATTTTCACCCAACATGGTTAAAGTGCGCTTGTACTCACCGGCTGTTAGCACTTCAATATCAATATTATTTTTCTTCAGCAAGCGGTGGATATTAGGAATCTGCGCCACCACACCAATCGAGCCCACTGCAGCAAAGGGTGCGCTTAAAATCTTATCGCCAATACAGGCCATCATATAACCGCCGCTGGCAGCGACTTTATCGATACAGACGGTCAAAGGTATCTTGGCTTCACGAATACGCGCCAGCTGCGACGAGGCAAAGCCATAGCTGTGCACCATGCCACCACCACTCTCTAAACGCAGTACCACTTCATCTGTCGGCTTGGCAATGCTCAATAGCGCAGTGATCTCATGACGCAAGTTTTCTGCAGCCGAGGCTTTAATATCACCATCAAAATCTAAAACATAAATACGCTTTTTCTCAGCTGTGGATTTTTTATCGGCTTGCAGCTTGAGCTTATTGGCTTTTTTGATTGCCTTCAGTTGCGCCTTATCTAAGACGCTGTACTCAATGTTTTCTTTAAGATCGGTATAGAACTCATTTAAACTGGTCACCGCCAGTTCCCCACTGCGGGTGCGCCCACGTGAACGCATAGCAGTCATTAACGCCAACACCACAGCAATCACTATCAATACGGTGACTGCGCGCGCTAAAAAGCCCGCATACTCAAGTAGAAAATCCACTGTAAACTCCTTAAATGATATTGGTTGCTATCTTACCTGAGCATGTACTGAAACTTTGTACTTTCATCAACTGAATATTCAATTTTCAAACAATCGTATGAATTTCATTTGACAGCCTGCAAGGTTCACAATAATCTCTGTGTCGATCATATCAATTGATGTGAATTTGATTTAGACAGCATCTCTTAAACTTAGCCCATCACGCTGAGTTATTTATATCACGCGGGATATACCGCACAAAAACCCTAAAAAGGATCGATTATGTCTTCTACCGCCGATATCATTAAAACTCTAACCGCTAAATTTAACTCTGCAGCTGCTGCAGGTTTAGATTTAGTGTTCCAATTTAATATCGAAGATGCTGAAAATTACTACGTGGTCGTTAAAGATGGCACCTGCGATGTTCAAGCCGGTGAAAACGATGATGCTAACGTGACGCTGATTATGGATCGCGAAACCTTTAAAGGTATTGCCACTGGTGAAACCGATGGTATGCAGGCCTTTATGGGCGGCAAACTACGCGCTGAAGGCGATATGATGTTAGCCATGAAATTAAGCGAGTTGTTCCCAGTTTAAACTGCAGACCACTCACTAGAAAGCCGGATTTTTATCCGGCTTTTTAATTGTCTAGGTTTGATTTCAGCTAGGCGTGGACAGTACCCACAATGAATAAGCGCACATAAAAAAGCCCCAGTTCAGGTCTGAACTGGGGCTTTTAACTGCAAGCTATCTTATTTTGATTAAGCTAGCTTGGCACCTGCATAATGCTTTTTATGCTGCATAAGCAAGCCAACAAGGGCAACAACCACAGTTACAGCACCAATCGCTTTACTGTATTCAATCGGTAAATTCAAACCAATACCTGCTGTAGCAATATACGACACGCTCACAGCTGTACCGATCACCGCTGGAATACTAACAATCCAGTGGAACGATCCTCTATCAAACAAGTACTTAGTGGCTAACCACAGCACGCTGGTTGATAGCAACATATTGGAAAACGCGAAATAGCGCCAAATCAAAGCGAAGTCCATAAAGGTCATCAAGTAAGCAATCGTCAGAATGGGTACTGATAATGCCAATCGATGCAAGGTCGTTTGTGAGATATTAAACGCATCCATAATGGTTAAGCGCAATGAACGGAACGCCGTATCACCGGAGGTAATCGGGAAGATTGCCACAGCAAGAATCGCCATCACACCGCCGAACACGCCCAAGTAACTGGTGGCAATATGATTGACCACTAAGCCTGGCCCACCGGCATCAAGCATGGCTTTTAAACCGACATAACCTTCAGGGAAGGCAGCAATACCCGCCAATGCCCAAACACAAGCAACGATACCTTCACACACCATAGCGCCATAAAACACCGGACGTGCATATTTTTCATTGGTGAGACAGCGAGCAATCATTGGCGATTGTGTTGAGTGGAAACCACTGATCGCACCACAGGTGATGGTTACAAAGAGCAATGGCCAGACCGGTAATCCATCAGGGTTAGGCGCCAAGAAATCATGTTCATGATCATCAGTGAAGTAGGCAAAAACATCAGTGACTTCGGGCAGATTAGGTGCTTCCAGTAAGATAGCCACCGCAATCAGCGAAGTCATAACAATCATCAATAAACCAAACAGCGGATATAGTTTGGTGATGATTTTATCAATTGGCAACACGGTCGCCATAAAGTAATACGCTAAGATCACTAAGACCCAAAAAGTATTACCGGCTAAGAACGTACCCTCAAAGTAGGATAAATTACTCAGCAACCCAGCCGGACTCATAATAAAGACCACGCCCACAAAGAACAACAGCATGGCAGTAAACACCAGCATAATGCCTTTAAATACGACGTTGTAATATTTACCAGCAATTTCAGGCAAGCTTTTACCATCTTCTTTTAGGCTCATAACACCTGAGAAGTAGTCATGCACGGCACCGCCAAGAACGTTACCAATAACGATCCAGACCAAAGCAACCGGGCCATATAAAGCACCCAGAATAGGACCAAAAATCGGACCCACACCGGCAATATTTAAAAACTGAATTAAAAACGCTCTAATTGGACTGACAGCAACGTAGTCCACGCCATCATTCAATCGCTCCTGAGGGGTTATGGCTGTAGGGTCTATACCCGCTTGTTTTTCAACAAATGGGCTATAAAACTTATATCCAAGGATGAGTATGGTGATACTGACAAAGAAAATAAGCATAGTGCATATTCCTGTATTATTTTAAGTATATAAAACTGTCGCAAGACATTTCACGCAACAGGCAAGATAGCATGCCCAAATAGACTCAACACAACTTTATAGTCAGTTCTACTGTTTATTAAAAAAGCTCACAAAACACACAGATAAAAAAGCCCCACTTTAGTGTTAAAAGTGGGGCTTTTACGATCTTTCTATCGTTTAGTCGTTGCTGGGCTTACCAATCGCCTGCAAGACATACTGCGGCAAAGCAAACGCAGCCTGATGGATATCCGCATTGTAGTAACGTGTGACAATACCGCTGGCGGCAAAACGTTGACGTAAAACCTCCAATGGCAGTTGACGCGTCTCACGATTTTTAGCAGCCCAAGCAAAAGTCATACTGCCACCAATATAGGTCGGTACGGCGGCATGGTA
Source organism: Thiopseudomonas sp. (assembly GCA_035271365.1). Classification (GTDB taxonomy): domain Bacteria; phylum Pseudomonadota; class Gammaproteobacteria; order Pseudomonadales; family Pseudomonadaceae; genus Denitrificimonas. Next base: position 13,944 of record DATERS010000156.1, on the reverse strand, counting down.
AAAGTGCCAGTCGGCGAATAAACCTTGAATGTTTTTAGCTGTGGTTTTCACTTCTTCAATTTGTAAAAACGGCGTACCATTTTGCGCGACTAAAATACCATCGTCGGTTAAACAGCGATGACAGGCTTGGTAAAAGCCTTCAGAGAACAGCACTTCAGCAGGACCGGTTGGGTCCGGACAGTCACTGATAATCACATCAAACTTTTCAGTGCAGTTGGCAATAAAGCGCATGCCATCATCAATCACTAGATTCACGCGTGGATCATCGTATGCGCCATTGGAGTGATTGGGTAAATACTCTTTACACATATCCACGACAGCTTGGTCAATTTCCACCATGGTGACGCGATCAACACTGGCGTGACGGCACACTTCACGCAACATACCACCATCACCGCCGCCGATAATTAGAATATTACGTGCAGTACCGTGCGCCAAGATCGGCACATGAGTAAGCATCTCGTGATAAATGAACTCATCGGCTTCGGTAGTTTGAATGGCGCCATCCAGCGCCATCACACGACCCATGCGTGCACTTTCAAAAATCACTAAATGTTGATGCTCGGTGCGCACTTCATGCAACATTTTTTCAATTTTAAAAAATTGCCCGTAATTATCATGCAGCGTTTCGCGGTAATCAGTCATAGTGATCCTTAAAATATATTAATAAAAACTGCCGAGATTATACGGCAAACCTCGGCTAATAGTCGCGTTCTAGCGGACAAACACATATTTTAAGCAATCCATGATACCGCCTGCCGCAACGGCCTTAGTAAACCGGTAACTCAATATTTTCAAACAGCGCTTCCACTTCATCTTTACTGCGCGCCTGAATCACCTTGGTTTGCGTTTCACGGTCCAAATGCGGAGCAAAACGTTCAATAAAGTCACTCATAAAGCCGCGTAAGAACGTGCCACGACGAAAGCCAATCTTGGTCACGCTGGATTCAAATAAATGGCTGGCATCTAAGGCAACCAAGTCTTGATCTTGCAACTCATCCACTGCCATATCAGCCACAATACCGACACCTAGACCTAAGCGCACATAGGTTTTAATCACGTCAGCATCAGCTGCGGTAAAGATCACCTTAGGCTCTAAACCCAGCTGGTTAAAGGCCTCGTCAAGCTTCGAGCGCCCAGTAAAACCAAATACATAGGTCACGATTGGAAACTCAGCCAACGCCTCAAGCGTCAGCTTTGACACCGTTGCCAACGGATGGTCTTTAGGTACAACAACACAACGATTCCAACGGTAGCAGGGCATCATAATTAAATCGCCAAACTGCTCCATACCTTCAGTGGCAATTGCAAAATCAACCGTACCATCCGCCGCCATCTCGGCAATTTGCGTGGGTGTACCTTGATGCATATGCAGCGCAACATCAGGGTATTCCTGCATAAAGCTGCTGATCACCGCCGGCAAAGCATAACGCGCTTGAGTGTGCGTGGTGGCAATCGATAAAGTGCCCACTCGCTCGTTGGAGAATTCTTGGCCAATTTGCTTAATATTTTCACACTTGCGCAGGATTTCACCTGCGGTCTGAATAATACGCTCACCGGCTGCAGTGATACGGGTTAAGTGCTTGCCACTGCGGGCAAAAATCTCCACACCCAACTCATCTTCCAATAAACGGATTTGCTTGCTTATACCCGGTTGCGATGTATAAAGTGCTTGTGCTGTAGCAGAAACATTCAGACCGTTTCTTGATACTTCCCAGATATAACGCAATTGCTGTAATTTCATACAATGCCTCGGCAGTCAGTGCAAATAAGCCTAAAATATTGCGCTACTTATAACTGCAACGCTGATTTTATTCCAGTGTTATAACTGTTTATTTATAAAAGAGTGCCACAATAGGACAATTGCATGACCCATACCGCCCTTAATGCAGGGTTTTTAACTGATTTACAGCAGCACTGGCCCTTCCCCACTGCATTACCGGGCTGCACCTTGGTCTCAGCCTGCTTTAATCAGCACGCACTCAGCCCTGTGCTCTTCACTCACTATCAGATCAGCGCACCGCAGGCCGTCGTAAAGCGCCAAGCGGAATTTTTAGCAGCTCGCTTATGTGCACGCGAAGCTTTACGTAAACAAACAGGACACGCCAGTCTACCGAAACAGCAAGCTCACAGTCGTATTCCGCTATGGCCGCAACACAGCTGCGGCTCCATGACTCACAGCCATCAGATGTGCGCAGCTATTGTCGGTGATCTAAAGCATTGGCAAAGCTTTGGACTGGATCTGGAAAAACCTATACCCATCGAACGGGCACAGCGTTTAGCTGGCACTATTTTGACCGCAGAAGAATATGCTACTTATAGTGGCTTAGACTCAGCACAACAGGCTCAGCATTTAACCTTGGTTTTTTCACTGAAAGAAAGCTTGTTTAAAGCGCTTAATCCACTGACCGGCACCTACTTTGGTTTTCATGATGCGCAAGTGTTGGATATGCAGGGTACACAGACTGGCTCTGCGCGCTTACGTCTAGAAAAAGACTTATCAGCGACTTGGCCAGCAGGCCGTGAACTTGAGGGACAGTTTGCACATCTGCACAATAGTGCGCTCACGCTGGTGAGCGTTGCGACTTAAAGCAGAGTAACAACGCCATACACCGCATAAAACATGCGAGTCTATGGCGTTAGCCGTACTTAATCGTGACTGAGCATACGCGCTAAGATAATTTTAACTTTGGACATACCGCTATTCAGCGCTGCATCAATTTGCGTCATGGTAATCACACCGGTCGATTTACCCGCTGCAGGGTTCACCACCAATGCCAAGCAGGCATATCTTAAGCCCAGCTCGCGCGCTAGAACGGTTTCAGGCATACCGGTCATACCGACAATATTACAACCATCACGCTCCATACGCTTAATTTCAGCCACTGTTTCTAAGCGTGGACCTTGTGTGCAACCGTATACGCCACTATTACTGCAGCTGTAACCACTGGCGGCCACTGCGGCGATTAAACGCTTACGCAACTCGTCATCATAGGGGTAGCTGAAATCAACATGGGTCACATGATCCAGTTCACCTTCATATAAGGTATGTTCACGACCTGATGTGTAATCAATGATCTGGTCAGGAATACTAAAACAGCCGACTTTTAAATTATCCGTAATAGCACCCACCGCATTGATCGCTAGGATATGCGTTGCACCGGCTTGGCGCAGCGCCCATAAGTTAGCGCGGTAATTCACTTCATGCGGTGGAATACGGTGTGGGTGACCGTGACGGGCTAAGAATAAAACTTCACGCCCAGCATATTCACCCCGCAAGATCTCTGAAGAGGGCGCACCATAAGGGGTGTTCACAAACGATGCATCACGAATCGTTAGACCTTCCAACTGAGTCAATCCGGTGCCGCCAATAATCGCGTACTTATTCATTTCCCACCTCTTATAGACCGATTGTTATGCTTTTGAGTGCCTGCCGTGCAGACTGCCAACGTGGATGCTGCTGAAAGTCATGCTGGGCGGTATAGCGTCCATACATCGCTGATAATTGCGTACAAGGCGCAACCTGCTCTGCCTGCAATGCCATCAAACCCTGCTCGGCCGCACCACGATCATTGCATAGTAACCCAACATCACAACCTGCGCTAAGCGCTGCCAGCACACGTTGCGCCGCATCGCCAGCAACATGCGCGCCAGCCATGGACAAATCATCACTAAAGAGTACGCCCTTGTAGCCTAATTGTTGGCGTAAAATATCCTGCAGCCAGACTTTTGAAAAACCCGCAGGCAGCGTATCAACTTCGGGATAAATCACATGCGCTGGCATCATCCCAGCTAAATAGTGCTGCAAATTTTTAAAGGGTAACAAATCAGCCTGCTGAATCTCGGCTAAGCTGCGCTCATCCACCGGAATCGCCACATGCGAATCAGCCTTGACCCAACCATGGCCAGGGAAATGTTTACCCACACCCGGCATTCCAGCAGCATGCATACCCTTTAAGAATGCACCCGCTAAGGTTTCAACCACCTCAGCATCCGCGCCAAACGAGCGCAAACCAATCACACTGCTACGACCATAGTTCAAATCTAAAACCGGGGCAAAGCTAAAGTCGATGCCCATCGCCAGCACTTCCCAAGCCATCAACCAACCGCATTCCTCAGCAAGATAAGCGGGGTTAGCTGCGGTCTGTAATAAACCCATGGCCGGCAACTTAACAAAGCCTTGGCGCAAGCGTTGTACGCGCCCACCCTCTTGATCCACACCAATCAATAAATCACTGCGCACCGTTCGAATCGCTTGGCATAACTCACGGACTTGCTGGGGATGTTCAATATTACGAGCAAATAAAATCACCCCGCAGACTTGGGGTTGGCGTAACAGATGACGATCTTCAGCCGTTAAAAAGGTGCCGTCGATATCCAGCATCAATGAGCCTTGCATAAGGATTCCTTCAGAGTTGTAGAGGCGATCTGTGCATCGAACGCATGCTCGCTAATTTCAACAGGGCAAGCCTCCGCCAGTTGCGCATACAGCTCAATTAAATCTTGATTGTGCATACGGATGCAGCCATGAGAATACGCCTGGCCTAATAGATGCTCATCGGCAGTGCCATGGATATAAATATAACGACGGAAGGTATCTGTGCTTCCCAAGCGATTACGCCCTAACTCACAGCCACTGAGCCAGAGAATACGACTGAGAATCCAATCACGTTGCGGATAAGCTTCCTGCAATTCAGGCGACCACACTTCGCCCGTCCAGCGCCGCCCACGTAGCACGGCCATGGCGGGTAAATCACCGCCCATCTTGGCTCTAATATAGTGCCGACCACGGGGTGTACAGCCCGAACCGTTGTCTTCGCCCGGGCCATTCAGTGCAGTCGATACCCTATAGACATGCTGCAACTGTTGTTTAGAAAACGCATACAGCCGTTGTTCTGCAATGGACACATGTAAAAAATCAATCATGACCGCACCACACTGTACTCAAGACGGGGATGTTTTCTTTGCAATCAGTGGCTGCATGCCCACGGCATCAATCACACTTTCAGCTCGCAGACCTGCCGCTAAAAACGGCACCATCAGTCGTAATATTTGCTCGGTTTTCAAATGGACTTGGTACTCACTCTCAGCCATCGAGCGCAAGGCTTTAATGCCCGACATACTAAAAGATGCCGCACCAATCATAAAGTGCACACGCCAGAACAGCTCAATGGGCTTCACATTCGGCACTGTTTCACGTAACAACAGCATATAGCGCTGGAAAACCTTGCCATACATCTCGCTTAAATAACCCCGTAAATGCCCCTGACTTTGGCTAAATGACAAGCCCAGCAAACGCATAAAAATAGATAAATCATTACCACTGCGCGGCTTAACCGCCAGAGTTTGCTCAATCAACAAGTCCAGCAACAATTCCACTGTCCACTCCGGCTGATCAGCCGCAGAGCGACGTTCAAGCTCAGCCTCTAAACTTGCACACAACGGCCCGAGAAAGCGTGCGAACACAGCTTGAATCAGGGATTTTTTTGAGCCGAAATGATAGTTAACCGCAGCCAAATTGACTTCAGCTTTACTGGTAATAAGGCGCAGTGATGTCTCTGCAAAGCCTTTCTCTGCAAATAGAATCTCTGCAACATCTAAAATCCGCTCTACAGTGTCTGACTGAGCCATGACTACTCCACTCTTAATAGATGTTTCAAACATACGTTTCAAACACAATTACTGTCAAGCTTAGCTGCTTAAACAAGACAATCAAGTCAACCTTATAACAGGGTGTTGCCAAATCAAATCAGCTCGACAGGGTTGATCGGTGTGTTACTCGCCCACTGACGTCCAATCAATAAAGCCCAGCTGCCAGGTTGCTAAAATCAGCAGACCAAAAACAATACGATACCAAGCAAACACCGCATAACTGTTATTAGCAATAAACTTCAGTAGCGCACGTACCGCCAACATAGCAAAAATAAAGGAGGTGACAAAACCAATCACAAACACTGGCAAATCATTGGTTGTAGCAAAGAGTTCACGGTGTTTATAGACCGAATACACTGTGGCACCGATCATGGTTGGCATGGCTAGGAAAAATGAAAACTCAGTCGCAGCCTTACGTGATAAACCAAAGAACAGTCCACCAATAATGGTTGAAGCTGAACGTGATGTACCGGGTATCAAGGCTAAGCATTGTGCGCAACCAATCTTTAACGCCTGCTTCCACGTCATATCCTCGACTGTTTCAGCGGCAATTTTATGAGTGCGTTTTTCTGCCCAGAGCATCACAAACCCGCCCACCACCAGCGCGGCGGCAACGGTAATGGGGTTAAATAACCATTGTTCAATCAAATCAGCAAAGCTTAAGCCCAGAATGACTGCGGGGATAAAGGCCACTAATAGATTCAATGTAAAACTTTGCGCGCTCTTTTCTCGAGGTAAACCCACGATGATTTCAACAATTTTACGGCGATACTCCCACATCACCGCTAAAATAGCGCCCAACTGAATAATAATATTAAATGCTTTAGCACGTTGCCCGGAGAAATCAATCGCATCAGCGACAATAATTTGGTGCCCCGTACTCGATACAGGTAAAAACTCCGTTAATCCCTCAACCACACCTAAAATAAACGCCTGCAGTGCTAACCAAATGTCCATAAAATCTCACGAATGACTTCTATCAATAATAAAGCGTGCGATCTTACCTTTTTACTGTGAGTTTTTCACTTGCAAATGCAGCTCAACACCCTATACAAGTACTTAGTCGCATAGTTAACATAGAGAAACACACTTAAAATAAAACCAACTGCAGTCAAATGTTAACAATAATGAGAAACTCAACTACAACGGTGATAGAGCATATTTTTGCCATACGATAAGAAAAATAACTTTAATCACTGCAACGCTCAATATTTATCTAATACGTCCGATACAGTGCTACACCCCTATAGCATATCGATAACAATCGCACGCCGAGCTGCGATCGTGCTCTCTTTGGAGTTACACCATGCACTTCCTTCGTCAAATTTCTATTAGCAAACGCCTTTGGATTATTTTTCTGATTGCCGTTGGTATGCTGCTTATATTCGGTGCTTTAGCTTTAAAGCAATCCTACAACCTGATGCATTCTGCCAAAGCAGTTAAAACACAACATATTGTCGAAAGTACATTAGGCACCTTGGAATACTTCCATTCATTAGAGCAAAACGGTCAACTGACAACGGCACAGGCTCAAAAGCAAGCTCAAGATGCATTAAGCAAGCTGCGCTATGGCCGCAATGACTATGTGTGGATCAATGACCTCGCGCCCAATATGATTATGCATCCGATGTCACCGGCACTGGATGGCAAAAACCTCAGTGCCTACAAAGACCCAGACGGCATAGAAATTTTTAATGAATTTGCGCGCATGGCTAAACAAAAAGGCTCGGGCTTATTAAGCTACCGCTGGCCAATGCCGGGCGCCAATGCACCTGTTGATAAAATTTCTTATATACAACTCTATGAGCCTTGGGGTTGGGTCGTTGGCTCAGGCGTTTACTTGGATGATATTCACACCGAGTTTCGCTCAGTGGTGATTAATGCCAGTCTGATCAGCCTGCTAATCATCATTATTATTGCCGGATTAATTATCAGTATTATGCGCAGTATTGTTGCGCCCTTGGAGAATGTCGTCAGCGCGATGAAAAATATTGCCAGCGGCGAATCTGATCTCACCCAAGAGTTAAGCATCAGTGGTGCCGATGAAATTGCCGAACTGGGTCAGCACTTTAATAGCTTCACATTAAAATTACGCACAACCATCGGTCATTTACTCAACAGCGCCGCAACCCTAAACAAAGCCTCTGAAGTACTGGGACGCCAAGCCGCACAAGCACTGGTCATTAATGGCAACCAGTCACAACAAACCGAGCAAATTGCTACCGCCATTAATGAGGTCACTTATTCTGTCCAGGATGTTGCCAAGCATGCGGAACAAGCCTCAGAGCAAGTATCACAAGCCACTGAGCAAGCCAGTGCTGGCCAAGCCAATATCGACACCAGCCTGCAACAAACTGATTTGCTCTCATCCACCATTGGGCAAGCTGTTAGCGTTATTCAAAATCTAGCGGACGAAAGCAGCCAGATCGGCCGTGTATTGGATGTGATTCGCTCGATTGCTGAGCAAACCAATTTGCTGGCATTGAACGCAGCGATTGAAGCCGCGCGAGCCGGTGAGCAAGGACGCGGTTTTGCCGTGGTCGCTGATGAAGTGCGCCTGCTTGCACAACGCACACAGCAATCCACCGATGAAGTGCAAACAATGATTGAAAGCCTGCAGCACAACTCACAAGCGGCGGTGCGGGTGATCAGTGAAAGTAGCGAGACTGCGCAGGCGACTGTAGAACAAGCGCACCAAGCGCATACCAGCCTGACCAGCATCAGTCAGGCACTGCATATGATCAATGAGCTCAACGCATCGATTGCCAGTTCAACCCTTGAACAATCGCATGTGGCTGAAGAAATCAATCAGAACGTCACGGAAGTTGCCAGCTTATCGCAAGCCAGCAACCAAGCTGCTCACCAGCTGACTAAGTCCAGCAAACAGCTGAACCTGCTAGCAGCAGAACTGAGCCGTCAACTGGAACAGTTTAGAGTCTAAAACTCAGTCACCGCACTTCTCACTTGTTCTAACGGCAAGTGAGAAGTTATAAAAGCACAAGTTTAAGCTCCTGCTTATTAATTCACAGCCTGCTATGCTCCATTCTCTATCTGCAATAACCTGCCTAATACAATCGAACCATGCCTGACTTAATTCAACAACGTGTCGAAAGCTGCTACCAAGCCGCAGAGCGGCATTTTAACTGCGTGTTTAAACGACCTGAGATCAGTTTTAAACTGCGTGGCCAAAAGGCTGGTGTGGCACATATCTGTGAAAACCGTTTACGCTTTAATCCGCTTTTATACCAAGAAAACCGTGGGCACTTTTTACTGCATACGGTTGCCCATGAAGTAGCTCACCTGGTGTCTTATAAAGTCTACGGTAAAGCCATTCGCGCACACGGCCCAGAATGGCAAGCGATTATGCACACTGTTTATCAACTGCCAGCCAATCGCTGTCACAACTATGCCGTTCAGCGCACACCTAAAACTCATTATCTTTATCGCTGTCAGTGTAAAGAGCGTGAAGCGTTTGCCCTCAGCGCCCAGCGTCATGCGCGCATTAACAAAGGTATGCAGTATATTTGTAAAAGCTGCCGTGCCAAGCTGACTTATCTAAATAAAAGCGTACAACGCTAAGCTCAACACAACGATATAAAGGCTAATTCAGCGGAAACAGAATCCGAAACTGTGCGCCGCCTAATGGCGAATCTTCAACAAACAGCTGCCCGCCATAGCTGTCAATAATATCTTTGACCACCGCCGTACCAATCCCCTGCCCTGGGTATTGGGTATCCAAACGTTCACCGCGTTTTAAAATGCGTTCACGTTGATGCTCAGGCACACCCGGACCATCATCTTCCACCACAAGCTCACAATGGGTTGCACTCAGTTGTGCACTGATACGAATTTCAGTAATACATAATCGATAAGCGTTCTCTAAAACATTACCCAACAACTCAAGTAATGCACCCTGCTCAACCGGTACCCGCAGTTCAGCTGCAAAGACCTGAGTGACGCGTACGCGCTTATCGCGATACACCTTATCCAGTGCTTCAATTAAGCTCTCTAACAAGGGTGCAAGCTTCACTTGATAACGCAACAAGCCACTTTTACGTAAACTGGCCCGCTGCAACTGATAGCTGATCTGCTGGCTCATGCGGTTGACTTGGCCATGTAAAGTTCGTGCTTGTTCAGTGTTACTGGGCTGCTCAGATAACATCTCACCCACACTCTGCAAGACCGCCAGCGGTGTTTTTAAGCTGTGCGCCAAATCATCTAAAGAGTGGCGATAGCGCTCACTTTGCTGACGTTCACTTTCCAGCAAACGGTTTAAAGAACGGGTTAAGCGCAATAATTCGCGCGGATGCTCATCACTTAATGACTCACGCCGACCAGTTTCAACTTCATCCAACTCAGCACTTAAGCTGCGTAAGCTGCGAATCCCCCAACCTAAACCCAGCCATAAAAAACCCAACAGCAGTAATAATGCAAAGCCAAGCCACACATACAGCTGCTGATGCAGATTGTCATACATGGTTTGGTAATCACTGGCCGGTTGCATGGTGACAATACTAAAATCGGCGCTCTGGCCTCTGAGTAAATCGACCTCAACATCATAAATAAAGAATTCACGCCCATCGCTATCTTGTGCACGCAAAAACTCATGCCCACGACCGTCAAACTTAGGCTGGTAATTGATAGTGACATTATTTGAGCTGCGTGAGCGCCATAACAGCGTGCCTTTATTATCGTAAATAAAGCCCAATTGGCGCGCAGGAAGAATATCAAACTCTTCATCCGGTAATTTTTCCGGCATCCGCAACTGCCCTTTAGTAATTCGGGCAGCAGAAATCAACGCACTGGCATCCGCCGCGAGGCGTTGCTCAATTGACTCTTCTAGAGCGGAGGTAAACACTTGTTGTAACGCTGGAAACAAGGCCAGCATAAACAGCGATACAGTCACGGCTGCGCCCACCATCAGGCGCATACGTAGTGAAGATACTCTAATTGTCTTGGGTGTATGCATGGCTCAATACAGCTCGCTTAGCGGCAGCCTTCAGTAAATAAATAGCCCTGCCCACGCACCGTTTCAATCGGTTTAAAACCCATCTCACCTTCAAGCTTACGGCGTAGGCGCCCCACCAGCACTTCAATCACATTTGGGTCTCGCTCTTCATCGTCCGGATAGAGCTGTTCAATCAGACGATCCTTGGAGACCACTTGCTGGTGATGACGCATCAAGTACTCAAGAATACGGTACTCATAAGCGGTTAATGCCAGAGTTTCGTCGAATAAAACCGCTTGCTTACGATTTAAATCCAACACTAACGGACCTGCACCAATAGTTGACTGCACAAAGCCTGAAGAGCGGCGCAATAAGGCATTTAAGCGTGCCTCAAGCTCTTCAAATTGAAAGGGTTTCACCACATAATCATCTGCGCCGGCGGCTAAACCTTCAACTTTATTCTGCCAACTGCCCCGTGCAGTTAAAATCAAAATCGGAAATTTCTTACCTTGACGGCGCAGCTCAAGAATTAAATCTAAACCACTCATCCCCGGCAAACCCAGATCGATAATGGCTAAATCGTGATTATATTCACTGACCCGATATAAGGCTTCTTCAGCGTCAGCCACCGCATCAACCACATGGCCATGCTCTCCAAGTCGTGTATATAAGTGGTGACGTAATAACGCCTCATCTTCAACGACTAACAGTTTCATGCACGCCCCTTAATGATAGATTCTTGCTCTTATACGGCGCAGCAAGGCCCTAACTGAGGACTCAGCCGATAGAGTTTCAAGATATTCAAACACAGTGACTATAATGCCAAAGTAGTACTGAACAGCAGCTGAACTGCCGCCTAGCCTGCTTTATAGCGGATGTCACCCTATTCATCCCTACGTAAATCATCCGGAATATTAGGCTCTTTAAACATCAACGGTTTTTTAGCTTGGCCGGCATGGTATTGACGTAATTGATACACATAAGCCAATACTTGGGCAACTGCCATATACAAACCTGCGGGAATTTCTTGATCCAGCTCTGTGGAGTAATACACCGCTCGCGCCAAAGAGGGAGACTCAAGCAAAATAATTTTATGCTCGTTAGCAATTTCACGAATTTTCAATGCGGTAAAATCAGCACCTTTAGCCAGTAAAACCGGTGCTTGGCCATTCTCGGAATCATATTTAAGCGCGACGGCAAAGTGTGTTGGGTTGGTAATAATCACATCCGCTTCTGGCACCGAGCTCATCATGCGACGCTCAGCCATCTCGCGCTGCATTTGACGTATGCGTCCCTTCACTTCAGGCTTGCCCTCAGAATCCTTATATTCATCACGTATTTCTTGCTTGGTCATTTTCAGCTTTTGCTTACTGTCCCAAATCTGAAAAGGCACATCAATCGCGGCAATAATAATTAAGCTACAAGCCAACCACAAAGCACTCCAGCCAACGATCTGCATACTGTGCAAAATTGCCATTTCCAATGGCTCACTGGCAATTTGAATCAACTCTTTACGCGCTCGTAACAATACAAACAGCGCCACTGCTAACACAATAAAAAACTTACCTAAAGCCTTGAGCAGCTCAACAATCGACTTCATTGAGAACATTCGTTTGATGCCAGCCATCGGGTTCATTCGACTAAACTTGGGCGCCAGCGATTCCATTGAAAATAACCAGCCACCCAAAGCAACCGGACCCACAATGGCTGCAACCAGTAGCATAAAAAACAAAGGGATCAAGGCATCACCGGCCATCTGCGCCGACTGCAAGAGACTGATGGCCATATAGCGCTCATCCATCAGCAGCTCGCGCGGTATGGAGAAGTTTTTCTGCATCACTTGCATCATACGCTGGCCCAGCGCACCGCCAAACATCAGCAAACCGCCGGTACCGGCTAATACCACGGCAAGGGTATTGAGCTCACGTGAACGGGCAATCTCACCTTTTTTACGTGAGTCTTGTTTACGTTTTTCTGTGGGGTCTTCGCTTTTTTCAGCACCACTTTCGTTTTCGGCCATGCTCAGCCTCCCTTATTGCGCTTGCGCAAGGCCGCGCAACATCATCAGAGCATCACTGGAGATGGCATGGTATTGCGCCAAAATATCAGATGTGGACATCCAGAAAATAATCAAACCCATCACCAAGGTCAATGGAAAACCAATGGTGAAAATATTCAGCTGTGGTGCAGCGCGTGTCATCACGCCAAAAGCGATATTAATCACTAATAAGGCACTGACCGCCGGTAATGCCAAGAGTAATGCTGCACCAATCACCCAACTTAAACGCCCCGCTAACAGCGCAAAATGATCGACATTAAGTGCCTGGCCAACAGGTAAGGTAACAAAGCTCTCAGCCAATATATCAAACACCACCAGATGACCGTTCATGGCTAAAAACAGCAAACTCACCAGCATCAATAAGAACTGCCCGAGTACGGGTACTGATACGCCAGTCGCAGGGTCCATCATCGAAGCAAACCCCAACCCCATCTGCATAGAGATCAGCTGACCGGCAAAGACAAAAATATGGAAAAACAATTGCAGTGAAAATCCCAGCATCGCGCCAATCACGATCTGTTCACCGATTAACAGAATGCTTTGTACACTTAGGGCATCCACCGGTGGCATATCCGGCAACACTGGCACTAATAGCAAGGTAATCGCCAACGACATATATAAGCGCACACGCTGCGGAACCAACTGTGTACCAATAATCGGCATCACCATTAACACCGCAGCAATGCGAAACAGCGGCAATAAAAAGCTGCTGATCCAGCCCGTAATTTGTACGCTACTGAGCTCTAGCATGGCCGCGGCAACTCAACCTATCACATAGGGGATGTTATGGATCAGGCGTGTTGTAAAATCGACCCAGCGCTCAAACAGCCAGGGCCCGAGTATAATCAGCGTGGTAAAACTGACCAATAGCCGGGGTAAAAAACTTAAGGTTTGCTCGTTAATTTGTGTCGCAGCCTGAAACATCGCTACTAACAAACCCACCAACAAGCTGGGCACGACAATCGCTGCCACCACCAATGCCGTCAGCGATAACGCCTCACGAAATAAATCTACAGCAACTTCAGGACTCATAACATGCTCCCTATAGTGTGCCGAAACTGCTGGCTAAGGTACCGATAATCAGTGCCCAACCATCAATTAATACAAACAGCATAATTTTAAAAGGCAAAGAAATAATCAACGGCGACAGCATCATCATACCCATCGCCATTAAGATACTGGCCACCACTAAGTCAATAATCAAAAACGGGATAAAAATCATAAAACCAATCTGAAACGCCGTTTTCAACTCTGAGGTGACAAAGGCTGGAATCAAAATCACCAA